>JAOHFJ010000016.1 GCA_028097945.1 Candidatus Pelagibacter sp. | reverse complement strand
GATCTTAGTTTTTTAGATAAAAATAAGTTTTTAGAGGAAGAAATAAAGAAGTTGAATGGAAAGAAAATAATTTTTACTAATGGATCAAGAGCTCATGCTTTAAATGTTACAAAAAGAATTGGAATCGATAGGCTTTTTGATGGAATTTTTGACATTCGAGATTGTGAATTTATTCCAAAACCTTCCAAAGAACCTTATAAAAAATTAGTAGAAAATTACAAAATTGAGCCACAATACTGTATATTCTTTGAAGATATAGCAAGAAATTTAAAACCAGCTCATGAATTAGGAATGAAAACAGTTTGGATTAAAAATGACGAACCTTGGGCAGCAAAATACTCTGATGAGGGTTTTATAAATTATAAAACGGATAACTTGGCAAAATTTTTAAAGGAGATAAATGAACTTAGATAAATTGGAAAAAACTATTAACGAAAGTTTTGAAATTAAAGAAAAAGTAGGACCTAAATCAGACAAAAACCTTATAAAAGCTATAAATGAAACAATTAGTTTAGTTGACTCAGGTAAAATTAGAGTTGCTAATAAAAATAACGGTACATGGATTGTTAATCAGTGGATAAAAAAAGCAATTCTTTTAAGTTTTAGAGTAAATAAAATGTCAATGTCAAAAGGACCTTACACAACTTGGTACGATAAGGTTCCAGGAAAAACAGTAAAATGGAAAGAACAAGATTGGAAAAAAGCTGGTTACCGACACGTTCCAAATGGAGTTGTAAGAAGAGGGTCTTATATTGCAAAAAATGTTGTGCTTATGCCTTCGTTTGTAAATTTAGGTGCATATGTTGATGAGGGAACGATGATTGACACTTGGGCCTCTGTTGGTTCATGTGCTCAAGTTGGAAAAAATTGTCATATTTCTGGTGGTGCAGGAATTGGTGGTGTGCTTGAACCTCTCCAAGCTGGTCCGGTTATCATTGAAGATAATTGTTTTGTAGGTGCTAGATCTGAAATAGCTGAAGGGGTTTTAGTTGAAGAAGGTGCAGTTATTTCAATGGGAGTATACATAGGAGCTTCAACAAAAATTGTAGATAGGTCGACTGGTGAAATTACTTTTGGAAAAGTTCCAGCTTACTCTGTAGTAGTACCAGGTAGTTTGCCAAATAAATCTAATCCAAACGGTCCATCTTTATATTGTGCAGTAATTGTTAAAAAAGTTGACTCGAAAACAAGAAGCAAAACATCTATTAACGATCTATTGAGAGATTAATGCCTAATTTTAATGAACTTACATTAGCTAAAGAGCTTATTAAATTTCCAAGTGTAACACCTAAAGATGCGGGTGCCATAGGATATTTAGCAAAACAGTTAAAGAGGTTAGGTTTTAAATGTAAAATTTTAGAGTTTAAAGATAAAAATAAAAAAAGTAAGCCAATTAAAAATATTTATGCAAGACTAGGGAAAAATAGTCCCAATTTATGCTATGCTGGACATACAGATGTTGTGCCACCAGGGAATATTGAAGACTGGACGGTTAATCCCTTTAAACCAACTATTAAAAAGAGTCATTTAATTGGAAGAGGTGCTAATGACATGAAAAGCTCCATTGCTTGTTTTTTGTCTGCAGTTGAAAAATTTTTAAAAAATAAAAGAAAATTTAATGGTTCTATAAGTTTTCTTATCACAGGAGATGAAGAAGGGTTAGCAATAAATGGAACAAAAAAAGTTGTAGATTATCTAAAAAAAAGAAAAGAAAAAATAGATTTTTGTATTGTAGGTGAGCCTACAAATCCAAATAAGCTTGGAGAGATGATTAAAATTGGGAGACGCGGTAGTATTTCAGGTACAATAGTGATTTCTGGATCACAAGGCCATGTTGCTTATCCCCATCTCTCTAATAACCCCATCAATACATTGGTAAAAATATGTAAAAAACTCAACGAACAAAAATTAGATAAAGGTAACAAAAATTTTCAACCGTCTAATTTAGAATTTACATCTATCAATGTAGATAATAAGGCTACTAACGTAATTCCTGCAACGGCTAGAGCACAATTTAATGTAAGATTTAATAATCTTCACACATCCAATAGTTTAAAGAAAAAAATTTATTCAGTGGTTCAAAATTTATGTAAAAAAAATAAGTGTAAATTTAAAATAGATTTTCACGTGAGTGGTGAGTCTTTTCTTACGAGTCCGAACAAAACTATTTATATGGCTAAAAATATAATTAAAAGGATTACTAAAATAACACCAGTTTTTTCTACAACTGGTGGTACTTCAGATGCAAGATTTATTAGAAAAATTTCACCTTGTCTAGAGTTTGGTTTGGTAAATAAAACAATGCATAAAATTGATGAATGCGTTTCATTAAAAGATTTAAAAAATTTAACTAAGATATATCAAAATATCCTTGAGGATTATTTTAAGTGAAGTCCTATAAAGTTAAAAGATCTAAAATTGATAACTTTGGTCTATACGCATCTAGAGATTTAAAAAAAGGATCAAAAGTAATTGAATATAAAGGTAAAATAATTACAAGAAAGGAAGCAGAAGAAAACCCAAAGTACGATAATGACAAAGCCATTTATTTATTTAATTTAAATAAAAGATACGACCTTGATGGTGATTTTAAATTTAACACTGCACGGTTGATTAATCATTCATGTAACCCAAATTGTGAGGTAACTGGGACAGGTTTAAAAGTATGGGTTCATACAATAAAAGATATAAAAAAAAATGAAGAATTTTCTTATGACTATGGCTTTAGTTTTGACGAAGATTATAAAAATTACCCATGTCGTTGTAGATCAAAAAATTGTTGCGGTTATATTGTCAGGGAAGGATCTAGATGGAGAATAAAAAAAAAGAAAAGACGAAAATAGATATAATTTTACCTAATTATAATAGTTCTAAATTTATTATAAAAACTATCAGAAGCATTTTAAAACAATCTTATAAAAATTGGAAATTAATTATAGTTGATGATTTTTCAGATGAAGAAACAAAAAACATCTTAAAAAAAATCTCAAAAAATAAGAACATCAAAGTTTTTTTTCTTAATAAAAATCGTGGCGCTGGTTTTTGTAGAAACTTTGCAATAAAAAAATCTAATTCCCCTTATTTAGCGTTTATTGACTCTGATGATGTATGGGAGAAAGATAAATTAAAAAAACAAATCGATTTCATGAAAAATAATAATTTTCCATTTTCATATACTGATTACAAAACATTTGGTGAGAAAAAAAAGAAGATAAATAATCCTTCAAAACTCAATTACACTAGTTTTTTAAAGAATACATCTATTGCAACCAGCACTATGATGATAAAAAAAAATATTATTGGAAATATCAAATTTACCGATACAAAAATTTGTGAAGATTTTTTTTTTAAATGTAAACTTCTCAAAAAAATCGGACATGCCTATTGTTTACAACAATATTTAACCAATTACAGAATTCGAAGAAATTCGCTACAAAGTAATAATCTAAGAAATCTCTATTGGATTTGGAAAATAAATAAAAATTATAATAAGTTAAATATTATTGATAATTTTATTTCTCTTCTTTTTATATCGATAAATTCTTTGAAGAAATACGGTGGAAAAAATATCTTTAAATTTTAATATTTAACATTGAGTAAATACAAACCACAAGCAGGTGCAGGAGGTGCGCAAAGTTCTCTTTTTTTTGACTTAAAAGCTTTTTTAAAGTCAGCTAAGCTCCATTTTCCAGTTGATAAATACTTCAAACAACCAACCATTGATCTTACTTGATTTTGTAGGAATGATTTTGAACTAAATCTAATCTTAATTTTTGTATTAGTCTTACTAACTTTTATTAGTTGCATCTTTTTAATCGGTGATTTGGCAGAACAAGACGATGCTCTAAAAATTGAAAAATCATGTGTCCCCTCTAGAATTTTAGCTCCCTTTTTTAACAATTTTAAATTTATATTTTTTTTAACATGCCACGCTCTATCTCGATTGATTGATAAATTTCCCTGTCTGTTTATAATTAAATATTCATAAGTACGTAACTTTGCACTAAATCTTGCATGAAAATTGTTGTTCTTAGTTTTTACATCTAAAATTGATATACAACTTTTCTTTAGAAAGTGATTAACAGAATTAAGGAAAGTTTTTTTTTCATTTATTTTTTTTTTTAATTTAAAATTTGCATATTGAGATAAGGCATGAACACCTTTGTCAGTTCTTCCCGATCCTGCTATTCTAATTTTAGTTTTTAAAACTTTATTTAAAGCTTTTTCAATACTATTTTGTATTGATTTTCCATTTTTTTGGCTTTGCCAGCCAACAAAATTTGTTCCATCATATTCTATTTTTAATAGATAGTTAAACATCTTACTTTAAATTTTTACCAATTTTTATTCTGTTACCTTTTAGAAATTCTTTTGTAGTCATTTTTTGCTTTCCTTCTTTTTTAATTTCTAATATTTGAACAGCGTTTTTTGAACAACCTACTGTAAATTTTTCATCTAAAACTGTGCCTGGTTTTCCCTCACTAATTGCTTTTTTTGCCTTAATTATTTTTACTCTTGATCCATCAAGTTCAAACCAACACCCTGGATTAGGGTTTAAAGCATTAATTCTTGCTACAATATTTTTTGCATCTTCGTCCCAATTAATTTTAGTTTCAGTTTTTTCAATTTTTTTAGCATAGGTAACTTCGGACTCATTTTGTGTTATGAATTTAGCTTTATTTTCTTTGATTAATTCTAGTGCATCTAAGATTAGTTTAGAGCCTATCTTTGACATTTCATTACTCAATTCCTCACAGTTTAAATTGGGATGGATCTTTACTTTTGATTGTAGCATTACTGGTCCCGAGTCTAACTTAGGCTCTATTTTCATTATTGAGACTCCAGTTTCACAATCCATATTCATAATCGCCCTTTGAATGGGAGCTGCTCCTCTCCACCTAGGTAATAAGGACGCGTGAATATTAATAAAAAGAATATTCTCTAAATTTAACAAACTGCTAGGTAAAATTTTTCCATAAGCAACGACTATAACAATATCTGGTTTTAAATTTTTTATGTGTTCTATTTCTTCCTTTTGATCTAAAGAAACAGGATTACGAACAGAAATTTTTAGTTTTTTAGCATATTCATGAATTGGAGAATTAAGAATTTTCTGTCCTCTATTTTTCTTTTTAGGAGGCTGAGTATAAACTTCTAGGACTTTATGATTTGACTCAAAGATAGACTTTAAAATTGGAACAGAGAACTCAGGTGTCCCCATAAATAAAATTTTGAAAGACATCTATATTTATACAACTATTCTCTCTAATGTTTTTTTTTGTTTTGTGAGTTTTTTGATTATCATACTTTTTTTAAGTTTTGATAAATAGTCTATGAACAATATTCCTTCAAGATGATCCATTTCATGTTGAATACAAGTTGCAAGTAAACCTTCGGCCTCAATAATTTTTTCATTACCTTCATAGTTTAAAAATTTTACTTTACAGTAATTAGGTCTATTTATTTCGGCAAATTGATTTGGTACTGAAAGGCACCCTTCTTCATAAGCAGCTTCATTTTTTGATTTTGAGATAATTTCTGGATTAACAAAGTATAAAGGATTTTTTTTTTCATCATTTTTACTTAAATCCATTACAATGACTCTCTTGGGAACGCCTACTTGAATAGCGGCTAAACCAATACCAGGAGCGTCATACATTGTTTCAAGCATATCATCCATTAATGATCGAATATCTTCATCTACAGTTTCCACATTTTTGGACTTTTGTCTTAAAAATGGATCTGGTTCAGTTAATATTTTTCTAATCGCCATAACAAAATTTATATTCCAATTAAGTTCTTAATGGTAGAGCAGAATTTAAAACTTTATTTCTAATAGTCACTAAATTCATTTTATTCAAAAGATTTGTAACAAAATATATAGTTTCGGGATCAAGTTCATATGGTTCGTCTTCTCCGATTATCTCCACTATCTTTAATGCTAAAAATGCTTTTTGGTCATTGTCAATTAATTTTAACAAATTTTTTGGTACATCAAATTTTTTTGAAAGCTCATTATATTTAAAATTTGAAGGTAATGAAAAACCATCATTAATTAATGCGTCTGCTAAAGCAAGATCTTTTGCTGAAATAAAGTATTTTTTATTTTTAGTGATTTTTTTAAAAATTTTATCAATATCTTTTTGAACTTTTTTTTTATTCTCACCCTCTACGTAATATTTAAGAATCTTAGATTGATGTAAAATTTTATCATTATATTTTACTTTTCCTAAAATCAAATCTTCATCAGTTATAATTCTAGCAGATGCAGCTTCCTGATAATTTTCTGGTAAATTTTCAATACCAATTTCTTCAATTTTATCACTCAAAAATTTTGAGAAAATATTTGTCAAATCGGATTTTTTAAATAATTCTTCTAACAAAAACAGGTATTCAATTTTTGATTTTTCTTCTTCGGATAAAAGGAATTTTTGATATATAAGTGCTCTAGCATCGGTCTCATCTAATGTTTTATAATTGCTTTTAGCATTAATTAAAGTATTTAAATTAAAAGGAACTTGTTTATAGATTTCAAAAATTTTATTTTTATCTAATTGATCACTGTCAGCCGCTACTTCTAATTCTTTAAGCTTTTTTTTATCAGATGCATCCTCTAACTTGATAAGGTTAGCGGCGTTCAAGTATTTCCATATTTCTGGTTTGGTTTTATTTGATGGTTCATATTTGAAATCAGTGATTGTTATGCTTGAGAGATAAAAATTTAAAAGGCTTTTTTCATTTATTTTATTGCTAGTTTTGTCTGTAACTCCCAAAAGAAAATTAATTTTGTCATCATAAAATTTGCTTGATTGCTTTTGTTCTCGAAGAAGATCTAGTAAAAGTTGGGCTTCTGAATTTTTTTCATTAAAAATTAAGCAGTATATTTTAAATTTTTCTAAATATGCATCTTTAATCTTTGCATCAATAAATTTTATTTTTTCACACCCTTCTTTTATATTTGCACTAGCAATATTTTTATCAACCAGATATTGTACCGCTTTACTTTTACTTTCAAATTGTTCGTTTTGTTTCAAAAAACTCTCTAGCATTTCTATTCTATTATTTTTAATCAACCAATTTATTTTTAAATTTACGAATTCTTTTTCATTCATTCCCTGAGGTGGATACGAAAATGAAAATAATATTGCCTCTAGTATCTCAACAGAAGACCTTGATAAATCAATTTTATTTATTCTTTTTAAGCTAGATCTTAAATCTTCAGCTTTAGTAGTTGACCACATATTTAGATTTAAATCATAATTTGCTGGCTCATATATTCCATAAACTTTCTGCTCATTTGGATCTATTTCAAAACCTTCTTGAATTTTAATTTTTTCAACAGCTTCTATAGTTTGAAGTGGTTTTATATTTGATTTTAATGAGCTCTCATTATCTAATTTTTTAGGTGTTTCTAATTTTTTTTCTTTACTATTATCCCAAATATCAATTTTTTTCTCTTCACTTTGAAGAGGCGTATAAAAAAGAATGATTACTAAGCCTATTATGTAATTAAAGCTTTTTAATTTCATTAGTAACGTCGATTTGGTATTTTTTTTCTGGACTAGGAAAGCTTATTTTTTCTACAAGAAAAATTGCAAAAATAAAAATAACGATAATCAATAATAGCTTGAGTAAAGTTTTAATTATTGAACTACCTAAACTTGGCTGTCTATTGTATTTAAGTTGCATACTTTAAGAATTTATTTAAACTCAATAAATAAGACATATTTATGGAAATTCATAATCAAAAAAGAAGCTAAAGTGATAAAAAACCTTACTTTGACCGGAATGATGGGAGTAGGAAAATCTACAATTGGCAAAAACTTGGCTAAAAAGCTTAAATACAATTTTGTTGATGTTGATAAAATTATAGAGTCTAGAGAAGGTCAATCAATTAATTTAATATTTAAAAATAAAAGTGAAAGATACTTTCGTAAAATTGAAAACGATGTAACTCTCTTTGAACTAAAAAAAGAAAAATCAGTTATATCAATGGGTGGTGGAGCTTTTTTAAATAATACCATTAGAAAAAGTGCAAAAAAATCATCAGTAAGTTTTTGGTTAGATGTTCCCATAGCAGTATTAATAAAGAGATTAAAGAAAAGCAGACAAAGGCCTCTTTTATATAAGCAAAACCTAGATGAAACAGTGAAAAAAATTTATTATGAAAGAAAAAAAATTTATAATGAAGCTGACTATAGAATTAAATGTAATTCTTTGAAGTTAAGCGAAATTATTAATAGAATAATTTATTTATATGAAAAATCAGGAAATTAAATTTAAAAATAATAATAGTAATTACTCTATTTTTATAGGTAAAAATGCCCTTAAAATTTTACCAAATAAAATTAGATCACTTTGTCCGAGAACAAAGAAAATTGCATTAGTGGTAGATAAAAAAGTCCCCACAAAATTTAAAACGATATTAAAAAAAAATCTTAAGAAATATGAAGTTTTATTTATTCCATTTAAAGCTAATGAAAAGAATAAATCTATTGACACGGTTAATAACTATTTAAAAATTTTACTCTCTAAAAATTTCAACCGTTCAGATTTGATAATAAGCGTTGGAGGGGGCATTACAGGTGACACGGTTGGTTTTATCGCAAGTGTCTTTAAACGAGGTATAAATTTTATAAATATTCCAACAACACTTCTTGCTCAAGTTGACTCGGCTATCGGTGGAAAAACTGGTGTGAATTCAATTTATGGAAAAAATTTAATTGGATCATTCTACCAGCCGAAATTAGTTATTAGTGACACCGCTTTTATTAATTCTTTGCCTAAAAAAGAAATGATTTGCGGTTATGCAGAAATTTTAAAGCATTCAATTATTCAAGACAAAAAATTTTTTAATTGGTTAGAAAAAAATTCAAGATTTATTTTTTCAAAAAATTCAAGAGAATTAACTTATGCAATAAAAAAAAGTTGTGAAATAAAAAACTACTTTGTAACACGCGATACAAATGAAAAAGGTATTAGAATGGTTTTAAATTTTGGACACACTTTTGCTCACGCTATTGAAGTAAAAAATAATTACTCTAAAAAAATCACTCATGGTGAAGCTGTTTTATCAGGAATGATTTTAGCAACTAAACTTTCAGTAGTAAAAAAAATCTGCCATATAAAAATATTAAATCGTATTTTAAATATTTATTCAAAAAATAATTTAGAGTATACTTTTAAAAAGTACAAACATCAGAGTTCAATTTACCAATTAATCCCATTTTTAAAAAATGATAAAAAAAATAATGATGATAAAATTAATTTTATTCTTTTAAAAAATATTGGTAAAACTGCATTGCCAAATCAAAGTAAAATTTCTATGGGTAACCTAAAAAAACTTTGTAAGGCTATTTCTCAATACTAATTTCTAAAGCATGTATTTTTGTTTTTAAATCATTTCTCAAGATCTTCATTATCATTTTTTGAGCGTTAACTCTTGATAAAGAATTTAAATACAAAGATTTAATTTTTAATTTTAAATGAAATTTTTCGGGTGAATAAAATTTATGTCCCTTATGTTTGTTAGAATTGTCAACAATTTCAATATTCTCTACTTCTATCTCATTTTTTAATTTAGTGCAGATTTCTTCAAAATAAATTTTCATTGATTTAATTTTACTATATAGACTTACTCAATGAAAATAATTTGTGATTGGGAAAATTGTAATGAAATTGGCTCTTATAAGGCGCCTGTAGAAAAAGATAATAGCAAAAAATTTAGATTACTTTGTTTAAATCATATTAAAATTTTTAATAAAAATTGGAATTATTTTGAAAATATGAATGATCAAGAAATCGAATTTTTTATTAAATCTGATTTGACATGGCATAAATCTACAAAAACCTTTGGTTCATCAGAAAATTTTTTTAACATTTTATGGAATAATGCCTTAGAAGATAAATTAAATATCTTTAAAAGCTCAAACTTTAGAGATTTTAAGAAAACAAAAGTGTCTCAGCAAGATAAAGATGCTCTACAGGTAATGGAATTAAATGAAGAGGTAAAATGGGAACAAATTCAATCAAAATTCAAAGAACTTGTAAAAAAATATCATCCTGATAAAAACCAAGGAAGTAAAAAATTTGAAGATAAATTAAAAAAAATTACTTTGGCATACAGCCAGCTTAAAAAAACTTTAGGGAAAAAATGAGTTCAGAACAATTATTGCAGAAAACAGACATCAAACTGTCAGTAAAACAAACATTTGGATTCGAAAGCGATATGCAAGTTGGAGCCTTTTCAAAGAAGAATGAATATGTTCCAAAGATAGATCCTGATTATAAATTTGATAAGGATACTACTTTAGCAATTTTAGCGGGTTTTTCTTTTAATAAAAGAGTTTTAATACAGGGTTACCACGGAACGGGGAAATCTACTCATATCGAACAAGTGGCAGCGAGACTTAACTGGCCATGTGTTAGAGTAAATTTAGATAGTCACATAAGCAGAATAGATTTAATAGGCAAAGATGCAATCGTATTAAAAGAAGGAAAACAAATTACTGAATTTAAGGAAGGTATTTTACCTTGGTCAATCCAGAATCCTGTTGCATTAGTTTTTGACGAATATGATGCAGGAAGGCCTGACGTGATGTTTGTGATACAAAGAGTTTTAGAGAGTGAAGGAAATTTCACATTACTAGATAAAAATAAAGTTTTACAACAGCATGATTTATTTAGAATTTTTGCAACGACAAATACTGTTGGGCTAGGTGATACAACTGGTTTGTACCACGGGACACAACAAATTAATCAAGGTCAAATGGATAGATGGAATATAGTTTCAACATTAAACTATCTTCCTTTTGAAAAAGAATTAGAAATTGTTATGGCCAAGAATAAAAACTTTAACAACAAAGAAGGAAAAGAGCTTTTATCAAACATGATAAAGGTGGCTGATCTTACAAGAAAAGGTTTTATAAATGGTGATATCTCTACTGTTATGAGTCCACGTACAGTTTTGCACTGGGCAGAAAACACAAGCATATTTAAAGATCAGGGTTATGCTTTTAGAATTACATTTTTAAATAAATGTGATGAATTGGAGAAAAAAATAATTTCTGAGTACTACCAAAGATGTTTTGGTGAGGACTTGCCGGAGTCTTCTATCAATATCACTTTATAAAGTGGAAAATAAAAAAGAAAAATTAGCTGATTTTAAGACTGCAATAAGTTCTACAGTCAGATCGTTATCTAATTCGGAAAAAATTGAAGTTTCATTTGGGAATGATAGCTCTAAATCAGGTGCAAATTCAATTAGACTTCCCGAACTTAGCCCAATTAATAATAAATTAAATTATAATCAAATAAGAGCGATAGCAGACTCAAAATCTTTAAGACATAGATTTTCTGATCCTAAAACATTTAAACAACATGAACCTGAGGGAAATATTTCTAAACAATTATATAGAATTTCAGAAAAAATTAGATGTGAAAAAATTGGGACAAGCTATTTTAAAGGAATAAAAAATAATATTGAAACCTTCTATCAAGAAAGGTTGTCTGGCTTAGATCTTAAAAGCAGTGAAGATAAAATTGTCGAGTCTTTTGAAAACTACTTAAGAACAAAATTTCTTAATTTTGAAAATAATATTCAAATCGACAAAAAACTAAAATCCTATAAAAAAGACCTGAATGAAAAATTTAAAGATAAAATTAATCAATTAAACGACTTTACCTTAGATCAAGAAAAATTTAATTCGTTAATTTCCAAACTTATTGCAAATATGAATCTTGATGAAAATCTAGATGAAGATGAAAAAAAAGATAACAAACAAGATAATGACGATAAGCAAAATAAGCCCGATAATCAGGAAAAAAGAGCAAAAGAAAAGGAGGATAAGCAAGAAGAGATGTCCATAGAATCTGGTATGCCTGATCTTGAAAATGAGGCAAAAGAGTCAGATCAAGCTGAGGAAGATATTGAAATAGAGGACAGTTCTCATCCTGATTTAAGAAAAAGAGGTAAGAGTACTCTAGGTGATATAAATTATAAAACTTATACTGAAGAATTCGACGAAATCGTTAAAGCAGAGGAATTAGAGAATGTCGAGGAACTTACAAGGCTAAGAAAAAATTTAGATCAACAATTGTTACAGCTTAAAAATTTTATTTCTAAACTTGCTAATAAATTACAAAGAAAACTTTTAGCAAAACAAAATAGATCTTGGAATTTTGACCTTGAAGATGGATTATTAGATACATCAAAATTACCAAGAATAATTATGGATCCTTTCAATTCTTTATCTTTTAAAAAAGAAAAAGATATTGAGTTCAAGGACACATTGGTTACTATTTTAATTGATAACTCTGGCTCTATGAGAGGCAAGCCAATTTCTGTGGCAGCGATCTGCGCAGACATACTTTCAAGAACATTAGAAAGATGTGCAGTTAAAGTTGAAATACTTGGCTTTACTACAAAACATTGGAAGGGAGGTTCCTCTAGAGAAAAATGGATGAAAAATGATAAACCGACTTTGCCAGGGAGATTAAACGATCTCAGACATATTATTTACAAATCAGCAGACACACCGTGGAGACAGGCTAAAAATAATATGGGGCTAATGCTAAAAGAGGGTTTGTTGAAAGAAAATATTGATGGTGAGGCGCTTAAATGGGCCTACAACAAAATGAGTAGAAGAAAAGAGGAAAGAAAAATACTTATGGTCATCTCAGACGGAGCTCCAGTGGACGATTCTACTCTATCAACAAATACAAGTGATTATTTAGAGACTAATCTTAAAAAGACAGTTAAATGGATTGAGAATAAAACCAATATTGAATTATTAGCTATTGGTATTGGTCATGATGTAACTAGATATTACAATCAAGCTGTAAAAATTACGGATGTTCAAGATTTAGGTGATGTTATGATAAATCAACTAACTGATCTATTTGTTGAAAAAAATAAGAAAACAATTCACTAGTTTTTTATTTCTGTAACTGAACTTTCTGAAAAATCTTTTATATTATTAATTAGTAATCTAAATGGAATTAACATTGTTAGTGCTATAAAAAGCTTAACGGCTAAATCTCCAAAAGCTAAGGTCACCCAAGGGATGCCTGTTGCAAAAAAAGCAATTGAAAAAAATAAAAACGTATCAGTTATAGATCCAATAACTGATGAAGCAAAAGGTGCTATATACCATATTTTTTTTCTTAGACTGTCAAAAATTTGGACATCTAGGTTTTGAGCTATAAAAAATGCAACTCCTGAACCAATCGCAATTCTTATAGAAATAATGTCTGAGAAATTAGTAGATACAAATAATGTTAAAAGCACTCCAATGGTAAATCCTACATAAACAATTTTTCTCGCTACCAATTTTCCGTATGCACGATTTGCTATATCTGTAATTAAAAAAGTAATTGGGTAACTAAAAGCACCGTAGGTTAAGATTTCATTTAATCCAAAATACTGAATTGGAAATTGAACTAAGTAGTTTGAAAGAACTACAATCAAACCCATTAAAAGAGAGAGTTTGTAAAATAAATTCATTTTTAAATTATGACTTTGCTGAAATAGAAGCTTTAATTTTTTTAACTTTTTTTGATAATTTGGCTTTTTTTGCAGAAATTAAAAACTTATCTAGACCTCCCTTAAAGTCTACAGTTCTTAAAGCAGCATTAGCTACATTTAACTTAATATCTTTTTTTAAAATATCGCTTCTAAAAGTAACTTTTTTTAAATTAGGAAGGAATCTTCTTTTAGTTTTATTTTTAGCGTGGCTAACGTTATGACCTTTTAAAGGTGATATTCCAGTTAATTCGCATCTTTTTGACATAATTTTTTTCCTGGTGTTATATAATTCTTGTAGACAGTGGGGTCAAGCGTTAATTCCAACTGCTTCACTTACATTTTTAAGATTTTCTTTTTTTAGAATTGATATTAATTCTTTCTTAATCTCTTTAACGATTCCTGGTCCTTTATAAACCATACCTGTATATAATTGCACTGCATTAGCACCTGCTGTAATTTTTTCAAAAGCACTTTCTCCAGAATCTACCCCTCCAACTCCGATTATCTTTATTTTACCCTTAGTTTCTCTATAAAATTTTTTAATTAAATTTGTTGAAATATCTTTAAGCGGTTGTCCGGATAACCCTCCAATTTCAGTTTTTTTAATATCAGTGAGATTATCACGATTACTGTCTGTTGAATTGGAAACTATTATCCCTTGTATTTTATGGCTAATCACTAATTCAACTATTTTACCAATTTCATTATCATTTATATCTGGTGATATTTTTATCGCTATCGGGCAGTTGATTTTTTTTTCTTTTATAATTTTATTTATCCCAGATAAAAGTTTTTTCATCTCCCCTTGATCATGGAAATTTCTTAAACCTTCAGTGTTTGGGGAAGAAATATTAATTGTTATATATCCAGCATACATTCCAAGTCTTGAAAGACAAATATAATAATCATCTTCTTTATTTTTTGTTTCTTTATTTGGCCCAATGTTAATTCCTAAAAATCCATCAGGGTGGTTGTTTGATATTCTTTTTGATACAGTTTCTGACCCATGATTATTAAATCCAAGACGATTAATAAGTGCCTGATCTTTTTCTAGTCTAAATATTCTTGGTTTCGGATTTCCCAATTGCTGTTTCGGAGTAACAGTGCCTACCTCGATAAAACCAAAACCGAATTTAAAAAGAGAATTATAGACCTCAGCGCTCTTATCAAAACCAGCTGCTAAACCTATTGGGTTAGAAATAGTTTTTCCTAAAAGATTTGTCTCAAGCATTTCCTCACTTTCAACGTTAAAAAAACTTTTCGGAATAATATTCGCTTTCAATGATTTAATAGCTAAATCATGAGCTACTTCTGGATCTAACGAGAATATATAAGGTCTTAAAATTGAAAACATTAATTAATTTTTATTTTATCTTTCATTAACTCAATTGTCTCTTTCAATCCAAAGAAGCTGACAAAATAACCCATTCTAGGACCATTTTCCTCTCCAAATACAACTTCATAAATTAGTTTAAACCAATCTCTTAGGTTTTGTTCATACCCATTTTCTTTACCTGCAGTGTAAACAATGGTTTGTATTTCCTCAGGTTTTAAATTTTCTTTAATTTCAGATAATTTTGAAACAAGATTTTCTAATGCTTTCTTTTCATCAGAAGAAGGTTTTTTAAATTTTTTATTTGGTTCAACTTTATCTTTAAAATAGTTAATTGCAAATACGGTTAGCCCATCTAAAATTGGATAATCTTTGGGTTTAATCTCTTTATGAAATCTATTTATAAACTTCCATAAAATTTCTTTACTATCTGCATTGCTAGACCCGACTAAATTCAATAACATTGAAAAAGGCATTACAATTTTCTCTGCTGGTGGTTTTCCATTATGGACATGCCAAACAGGATTTAAAATTTGATCTTTTTCTTTTTGACTTGAATATTTTTCAATGCTTGTTAGGTACTCGTCTACGGTTTTAGGTACAACCTCTGCATAAAGTTTTTTTGCTCTTCTTGGATTAGGATACATATATAGAGATAAACTCTCTGGTGATGCATATCTAAGCCACTGATCTATAGAAATTCCGTTTCCTTTTGATTTAGAAATTTTTTCACCTTTTTCGTCTAAAAAAAGTTCATAAGCGAAACCATTAGGAGGATTTTTTCCAAGGGTTTTGCAAATCTTATTGGATAAGATAGCACTCTCTGTTAAATCTTTACCGTACATTTCAAAATCAACATCGAAAGTAAACCATCTCATCGCCCAATCAACTTTCCATTGTAATTTACAATTACCATCTAAAATGTTTGTCTCTATTTTTTCCCCTTTATTATCAAAAATTGCTTTTCCAGTTTTATTATCTATTTCCAACAATGGTATTTCTAATACCTTGCCTGTTTTTGGGCAAATCGGTAAAAATGGGCAATATGTTGCTCTTCTTTCCTCTCGGAGAGTTGGAAGAATAATATTCATCACATCTGCATATTTTTCTGCAACTCTTAAGATTGATTTATTAAAAACACCATTTTTATAATTTTCTGTTGAGCTTTTAAAAGTAAACTTGAACTTAAATTTATTCAAAAATTTTTTAAGCATCTCGTTATTATGCTCACCAAAACTACTAAATTTTTTAAATGGATCTGGAATGTTGGTTAAAGGTTTTCCTAAATTATCTTTTAAAACCTGATCATTAGGAATATTATCAGGGACTTTTCTAAGACCATCCATATCATCAGAAAAAGTAATAAGCTCGTGATTTATTTTTTCTATATGATTAAGAGCATTAATCATCATAGTGG
>JAOHFJ010000015.1 GCA_028097945.1 Candidatus Pelagibacter sp. | reverse complement strand
CTGGTATAATGGCAATTTCATTGTCCCTTGCAGCTATGCTTTTTTATATTTGGATAAGGTTCGAATGGCAATTTAGTATTGGTTCTATTATAGCACTATTTCATGACGTAATCATTACACTTGGAATTTTTTCACTTTTGTCACTAGAAATAAATCTATCAATTATTGCGGCAGTCCTTACTATTGTTGGTTATTCCATGAATGATACAGTGGTAATTTACGATAGAATAAGAGAAAATCTTGGTAAATTTCATAAATTAGAAATTAGTGAAACTGCAAATTTATCAATTAATGAAACTTTAGCTCGTACAGTTATAACTTCTGTAACTACTTTACTTGCATTAATCTCAATATTTATATTAGGTGGAGAAATTTTAAGAGGATTTTCATTTGCAATGATTTTAGGTGTTTTAATTGGTACTTACTCTTCAATATTTGTAGCCTCACCAATTCTAAAATATTTTAAAGTAAATTATAAAACAATTGAAAAAGAAGAAGAAAAGATAGTTCCTTAAAACTAGTAAAGATTTTGTGCCGCAACCATCGATAACAGCATTGGTAGAGAAAGTAGCGTATTAGTTCTTGAAAATAACATTGCAGTTTTAGCTGAAGAAGCTTTAATTTCAGGAGAAACCTCAACCATTCCTAGCGCTTTTTTTTGATTAGGCCAGATTACAAACCAAACATTATAAGCCATTATTAATCCTAACCACATGCCTATTCCTATCGCTGTGTTCTTGCCTCCGGATCCATCTAATCCTAATATCATTGCACTATGAACATATCCATTAATCCACGCTAGAACTAATCCGGATACAACTGTAATAGCAGCCGCCCATCTGAAATAAAATAGCGCGGCAGGAGCAATAACTTTTCCTATAGCTGGTTTTTGTTCATCAGGAATTTTAGACATATTTGGAATCTGAACAAAATTGAAATACCATAATAATCCAATCCACATAATTGCAACAACAACATGGATGAATCTAAACAACCAACTCCAAAAAAGTGTATCAAAAGCAAAACCTTCACCAAAAAAATGCAAGCCAAAGAATAATAAAATCGCAATACCTAGTGAAAGGTGAATTGTTTTTGAAAGAGATTGTAATATGTTCGTCATGATTCTTTATAACATAATTTTTAACATCAAGCAGTTTTTTTCATTGAATTATCACCCATAATTTCCTTAATAAATTTACCAGTATAGCTTTCTTTTACGTTCGAAACTTTCTCGGGTGTCCCTTGAGCGATAATTTCACCACCATTTACACCACCTTCAGGACCCATATCAATAATGTGATCAGCTGTTTTAATGACATCTAAATTATGTTCAATCACCACAACTGTATTCCCTGTGTTTGCAAATGCTTGAAGAATTTCTAATAATTTCTTTATATCATGAGAATGTAATCCTGTCGTTGGTTCATCTAAGATATATAGTGTTCTACCAGTAGGTCTCTTAGATAGCTCTTTGGCAAGTTTTATCCTTTGAGCTTCACCACCAGATAATGTCGTCGCTTGTTGACCTATTTTCATATAACCAAGTCCGACATGTTTTAGTGTAATTAATTTTGACCTTATTGTTTGTATATTTTCAAAAAATTCACAGCCTTCGTCAACAGTCATATCTAAAACATCTGCAATATTTTTATTTTTAAAACGAATTTCAAGAGTTTCTCGATTATACCTAGCTCCTTTACATGTGTCACAAGGAATAAAAACATCAGGTAAAAAATGCATTTCATAAGTTATTACTCCATCTCCTTCACAAGTTTCACATCTTCCGCCTTTAACATTAAAAGAATATCTACCAACTTTGTATCCTCTTGCTTTTGACTCCGGTAGTCCAGCAAACCACTCTCGTATTGGCCCAAATGCACCTGTGTATGTAGCTGGATTAGATCGAGGGGTTCTACCAATAGGAGATTGATCAATGTCTATAATTTTATCAATTAATTCTGTGCCTTTAAAACCAGTAAATGCTTTAGGAACTTTACGACTTTTATTTTTGTTCAACATCAAATTAAAAGCATTATATAAAGTATGAAGAATTAATGTTGATTTTCCACTTCCTGAAACTCCTGTTACACAAGTAAAAGTTCCAACAGGAATTTTTAAATTTACTTTTTTCAAATTATTTCCACTTGCACCACTAATTTCAATAAAACGTCCATTTTTAGCTGATCTTCTTTTTTTCGGAATGGCAATAAATTTTTTACCCGATAAATAATCTCCTGTTATACTCTTTGAGTTGGCGACAATTTCTTTTACAGTTCCATCAGCAACAATTTGACCACCATTTAATCCAGCTTCTGGACCAATATCAATAATGTGATCTGAATTTTCCATTGTTTCAATATCGTGTTCAACAACAATTACGGTGTTTCCAAGGTCTCTAAGTTTTTTTAGAGCTTTTATCAATTTTTTATTATCCCTTTGATGTAAGCCTATAGAGGGTTCATCTAATACGTATAAAACTCCAGTAAGTCCCGAACCTATTTGAGATGCCAATCTGATTCTTTGTGCTTCACCTCCTGATAAAGTTCCTGACTCTCGTGAAAGTGTTAAATAATTTAAGCCAACATTTAAAAGAAAGTTTAGTCTTTCGTTTATTTCT
Organism: Candidatus Pelagibacter sp.; assembly: GCA_028097945.1. The sequence goes on along the minus strand of JAOHFJ010000015.1, from coordinate 16,931 downwards.
TTTAAGATATGTTGTGCTATTTTACTTTCACGATCAGTTAACACATTTTGTAAATTTTCAAACCATTGCTGCGCATCTTCTATTGATTTTTCAGTGACTTCACTAATATTTAACGAATTAATTTTTACACAAAGAGCTTCATCTTTAAGTCTCATCCCTTTACATTTTTCACAATCCGTTTCACTTTGATATTGAGATATTTCCTCTCTTTTCCATTCACTATCGGTTTCCAAATATCTTCTTTCAAGGTTATTAATAACTCCTTCAAATGTTTTTTTTGTATTATAAGCCTCATATCCATCATCATATGAAAATTTTATTTCTTCTTCATCAGAACCATACAAAATAACGTCTTGAATTTTTTTTGGAATTTTTCTCCATGAATCTGCCATAGAGATTTTGTAATGTTTAGCAATAGATGCTAAAGTTTGTGCGTAATATAAAGACGTAGATTTAGCCCAAGGTTCTATAGCTCCATCCTGAAGACTTTTTTTTGGATCAGAAATAACTAAATTTGGATCTACATTTAAATTATGTCCTATTCCTTCACATTCTTCACATGCTCCATAGGGTGAGTTGAAAGAAAAAAGTCTTGGTTCAATTTCTTCAATGGTAAAACCACTCTCCGGACAGGAGAATTTTGAAGAAAAGGTAATAGACTCCCTTTTTCTAAATTTTTTTGGCAACGACTCATTCTCATATTCAACATTAAGTAGTCCATTAGATAGATTCACAGCTGTTTCAACGCTGTCAGCTAATCTATTCCCTAAATTAGAATTTAAAATAACCCTATCTACAATAATTGAAATTTCATGTTTGAGTTTTTTATTGAGGTTGGGGAATTCGTCTATGTTAAGATATTTGCCATCCACTTTAATTTTGGTAAAACCTCTTTTTTTAAAGTTTAGTATTTCTTTTTTATATTCTCCTTTTCTACCCCTCACTATCGGAGCAAGAAGATAAATTGTGCTATCTTTCGGTAATTTTTTGATTTTATCAACCATTTCACTAATGGGCTGAGATACTATTGGTTTACCTGTAAAAGGTGAATAAGGTATTCCAACTCTAGCATACAAAACTCTCATATAATCATAAATTTCAGTTACTGTTGCAACTGTAGATCTAGGATTTTTGGAGGTATTTTTTTGTTCGATTGAAATAGCAGGACTCAAACCTTCTATAAAATCCACTTTAGGTTTTTTCATTTTATCTAAAAATTGCCTAGCATAGGAAGATAAACTCTCCACATACCGTCTTTGACCCTCAGCGTATATAGTATCAAATGCTAAAGAAGATTTTCCTGATCCAGATAGACCAGTTATAACGACTAATTTCTCCTTTGGTATTTCTAAAGAAACATTTTTTAGGTTGTGTTCTTTAGCGCCTTTTACAACGATTTTTTTCAACATATTTTTTCCTTAAAATAACATACACCTTATAATTATTTGGTAATTATGTTATAAATTATCAGTTTTATAAATAATTAATCAAATTTAATTCAAAATTATTATGGCTGGAAGTTTAAATAAAGTACAATTAATAGGTCGTTTAGGCGCAGACCCAGAAGTAAAACAAATGGTCAACGGCAAAAGTGTAGCTAGATTGAGCATAGCGACAAGCCAGAGCTGGAAGGACAAATCTAGTGGTGAAAGAAAAGAAAAAACAGAGTGGCATAGAGTTGTAATATTTAATGAAGGTCTAGTAAATGTCGTTCAGCAATATGTTAAAAAAGGTGCAAATGTATATATAGAGGGCCAATTAAGCACTAGAAAATGGAAAGACGAGTCAACAGGTCAAGATAAATACTCTACTGAAATAGTTCTCCAAGGATATAACTCGAGTTTAACAATGTTAGACAGTAGGGGTAATAACAATGGTAATTCTAATCTAGTCTCTGAGAACAAAAGTTCCCTTCCTAACGAAAACCTAAATCAAGATAGTTCTGATTTAGATGATGAAATTCCTTTTTAAAATTTCATGGAAAAAAATATCGTAACGAATAATAAATCATTTAAGCCTATTTTTGTCCAAGATGAAATGAGTTCATCTTATCTCTCTTACGCTATGAGCGTAATTGTAAGTAGAGCTCTTCCAGATGTGAGAGATGGTTTAAAACCCGTGCATAGGAGAATAATATATGCAATGTATAAAGGTGGTTATGATTGGTCAAAACCCTTTAGAAAATCAGCTCGTATAGTTGGAGATGTAATTGGTAAATATCATCCTCATGGAGATCAATCAGTTTATGATGCTCTAGTAAGATTAGTACAAGATTTTTCGATGAGCGTTCCATTAATAACTGGGCAAGGTAATTTTGGTTCAATTGACGGAGATCCACCTGCAGCAATGAGATACACAGAAACAAAATTAGGAAAAATTGCACAATTTTTAACTGAGGATTTAGAAAAAAATACTGTCAGTTATCGCAGCAATTATGATGAAACAGAAAAAGAACCTGAAGTTTTACCATCTCAGTACCCTAACATTTTAGTTAATGGTGCAGGAGGTATCGCAGTTGGTATGGCTACGAGTATCCCTCCACATAACTTGGGTGAAATAATCAATGGAACTATAGCTTATATAAATAATAAGGACATTACTATCGCCCAATTAATGAAACACGTGCCTGGCCCAGATTTCCCCACAGGAGGAATTATAATTGGCAAAGATATTATTAAACAAGGTTATAATAAAGGCAGAGGATCATTTAAGATTAGAGGAGAGATAGATCTTGAAGAAAAAAAAGGTGGCAGAGAAACACTTATAATTAAATCAATTCCCTATCAAGTTAACAAATCAATGCTTATTGAAAAAATAGCCCAACTTGTAAGAGATAAGAAAATTGAAGGCATCAGAGATATAAGAGATGAGTCCAATAGGGAAGGAATTCGAGTAGTTATAGAATTAAGAAAAGCAGTTGAACCAGAGATGATCAGAAGACAACTTTACAAACTCACAAATATAGAAAGTTCTTTTGGTTTTAACACTTTAGCCATTGTTAATAATAAACCAAAGATACTTAATTTAAAGGAATTTATTTCAGAATTTTTAAAATTCAGAGAAGATACAGTTGTAAAAAGAGTAAAATTTGATTTAAAAAAAGCAGAAGAAAGAGCTCATATTTTAATTGGTCTAGCTACTGCTGTAGAAAATATAGATGAAATAATTAAAATTATAAAAAATTCTAAAGATACAGAAATAGCAAAAAAAAATCTTTTATCAAAAAAATGGAAAATTAATTTCATTAATAGAAAAAAAAAAAACGTATCAAGTTACTCACTTTCCATTGAACAAGTAAATGCAATTTTAGAATTAAGATTACAAAAACTTACAGCTTACGGAATAGGGGAAATAGAAAGTGAAATTAACAAACTTGCTAAGTTAATAATTGAATATAATAAAATTATTAACTCTAAAAAAGAGCTTTATAAACTAATAACTGAAGAATTAGAAAAAATTAAAGATAAATTTTCTAAACCAAGACGGACTAAAATTATTGATGCAGTTCTAAATTATAATATTGAGGAAACAATCCAAAAAGAGTCTGTTGTTATCAGTATTACAAACCAGGGTTACATTAAACGCAGTCCTTTAAGCTCATTAAAAGCTCAAAAGAGAGGTGGAAAGGGCAAAACAGGCATTTCAACTCGAGAAGAAGATTTCGTTGTTCAGATATTTACTGCAAATACTCATACACCGGTATTATTTTTTTCTACTCAAGGATTAGTTTATAAAATAAAAGCTCATAAAATTCCTGAAGGTACAGCTGCATCAAAAGGAAAATCAATATTTAACATTCTACCTCTAAAAAGCCATCACTCAATAAGTTCCATTATGCCATTACCTGAGGATGAATCTGAGTGGAAAAATTTAATGGTAATTTTTGCCACCGCTAAAGGAAATATAAGAAAAAACACTTTAGAGGATTTTGTTAATATCAATAATAGTGGAAAAATTGCAATGAAATTAGATCAAGATGATAGAATTATAGGTGTTAAAATATGTAGAGATGATCAAGATATTCTTTTGAGTACTCAATTTGGGAAATGTATCAGGTTTAAATCTAAAAAATTAAGATTATTTAAAGGAAGATCATCTAAAGGAATTAAAGGAATTCAACTTAATGAAAAAGATAAAGTCATATCTCTATCTATTTTGGATAATAGCAAAATAGACACTAAAACCATAAATAAAGATAAAAAAATAAAAACTGGAGTAGATAAGTTTATTTTATCCGTATCAGAAAATGGATACGGTAAAAGATCTTCTTATTTAGATTATAGAGTTACTAATCGGGGAGGAAAAGGTATTATTGGTATTGTAAATTCACCAAGAAATGGAAACATATCTTCATCCTTAGTCGTAAATGAAACTGATGATATTATCTTATCTACCGATAAAGGAAGTATAATGAGATGTGCCGTGAAAGAAATCAGAGTTGCAGGTCGTAATACTCAAGGAGTAAGAATTAAAAAATTATCAGGAAGCGAAAAAGTAGTTTCTGTAATTAAAATTGAGGACAATATTAATTAAAATGAAAGTAGCTATTTATCCAGGTACATTTGATCCATTAACATACGGTCATATAGATGTTATTAGAAAATCTTTAAATATATTTGATAAGATAATTGTAGCTACCACTGATAATATTAATAAAAATTACCACTTTTCGATTGAAGATAGGTTAAACATTATAAATGACTCTTTATTTAAAGATCTTAAATTTAATAAAAATAAGATTAAAGTAATTTCTTTCGATAACCTTACAATAGATTTGTGTAAAAAATATAAAGCCACTACTATTATAAGAGGGCTTAGAGCCGTCTCTGATTTTGAATATGAATTTCAATTGGCAGGTATGAACAAAAAATTAAATACTAAAATTGAAACAATGTTTTTAATGTCTGATATTGAAAATCAAATTATTTCATCAAAGTTTGTTAAAGAAATTGCAAATTTAGGGGGAAATATTGATAGATTTGTTACTAGATCAACTGTTAAGAAGCTTCAAAATTAATATCTATGAAAAAAATTTTCTATTTATTTATTCTTATTTTTAGTTTAGTAAATAATAATATATTCGCACAAAACAATCTTATGATACTAAAATTAACACATGGTGAAGTAAAAATAGAGCTCTACCCAGAAAAAGCACCTAACCATGTAAAAAGATTTAAAGATTTAGCTGATAGCGGTAAATATGATAACGTAGTGTTTCATAGAGTAATTGAGGGTTTTATGGCTCAAACTGGAGATGTTAAATTTGGAAATTCAAAAAATGAAAATTTCAATTTATCCATGGCTGGAACTGGGGGGTCTGATTTACCAAATCTTAAAGCTGAATTTTCTGACATTGCTCATACCAGAGGTGTAATCTCGGCAGCAAGGTCTGCAGATCCTGATAGTGCAAATAGTCAATTTTTTATTTGTTTTGACTCATCTCCGCATTTAGATAGACAGTACTCGGCTTTTGGAAAAGTAGTGGAAGGTATGGAATTTATTGATATGATTAAAAAAGGTGATCCAAATAGCGGTTCAGTTCAAGATCCTGACAAGATAATTTCCATAAGATCTTTAAAATAATAATAAATGTCAATTAGGAATTTTTCTTTTGAGTTAATCACTCAAGAGGGTAAGGCTAGATTGGGTAAAATAAACACTTCTCGTGGTGACATCGACACCCCAGCTTTTATGCCTGTTGGTACCCAAGGAACAGTTAAAGGCATTTTTACAGATGACATTTTGAAAACTAATACTCAAATTATATTAGGCAACACTTATCATTTATTACTAAGACCTGGGGTTCAAACATTAAATAAATTTGGCGGTTTACATAATTTTATGAATTGGAAAAAACCAATTTTAACAGACTCAGGTGGATATCAAATAATGTCTTTGTCAAAATTTAATAAAATTGATTTAAAAATGGGAGCAATTTTCAGCTCACATCTAGATGGTAAAAAAATAATTTTAAGTCCTGAAAAAAGTATTCAAGTTCAAAAATCTATCAATTCAGATATAATAATGGTTTTAGATGAATGCCCAAAACTAACTAAAGATAAGAAGATTTTATCAAAAGCAATAGATGTTTCAACTAATTGGGCAAAAAGAAGTAAAACCGAATTTGGCAATGATAAATCTAAGGGATTATTTGGTATTGTTCAAGGCGGTCTGTATAAAGATTTACGTCTTGAAAGTATAGAAAAATTAATTGATATTAACTTTGATGGATACGCTATGGGTGGATTGGCTGTTGGTGAAAAACAACGAGACATGTTTAGTATTTTAAATAAGACAACTGAATTTCTTCCTAAACTAAAACCAAGATATCTTATGGGTGTTGGAACACCTTCGGATATACTAGGTGCTGTTAATGAAGGTATTGACATGTTTGATTGTGTTATGCCCACAAGATCAGGCAGAACAGGTTTAGCTTTTACATGGCAAGGTAAAATCAATCTAAAAAATTCAAAGTATCAAAAAGATCAGTCACCCTTAGATAAAGATTGTGAAATAAGAGAACTTAATAAATATTCTAAGAGTTATTTAAATCATCTAATTAAATCTAATGAAATGATGGCTTCAATGCTAATTTCACTACATAATATATATTTTTATCAACAATTTATGCGGGAAATTCGACAAAGTATTCAGAATGGCACATTCCAATCCTTTTACAAAAAATATATAAAATTATTTGATTAATTATTTGAAATTTAATTGATTAGTATATAAATACTATCTTTTAGGGCCCTTAGCTCAGTTGGTAGAGCACCTCCCTTTTAAGGAGGGTGTCGATGGTTCGAGTCCATCAGGGCTCACCACAATAAGCATTTACAACGTTTATTTAAGTGGTGTACACCTCCCTAATTTGCTAAAACCTCTGTGTGCTCTTTTTGTGCTGAATTATGTGTGCAACTCCTAAATAAGGAGTAGTACACAAGACCAAATTCCTACATTTTTGAACTGTGCAGTTCCTAGTTAAGGATTTACACTCCTAAGTTAAAGATGAAGAAAAAACAAAAAGACTGGACAAAAAAAATAATAATTAAAGATTTACAAAAAATCGTTATAGCCAAAGGATATTGGCCTAGTGGAAAAGAATTAGACGAAGAAGGCAAAGCAGATTTAAGAGGAGCTATTCAACGAAATGGGGGTCAAAGGTTTTTTTGGAGGTTATTAAAGAGACCTAAACATAAAGACAGATTAATAGCAGATCCGGTTAAGTACGACTCTAAAAATAAAGTATTGGAGGGATATAAAAGAATAAAATCTAAAATTGGAAGATTTCCATCATATAATGATTTAGTTTTACTAGATGAGAGAGCTCTTTCTATACAAAAAGATAAATATTTTTCATCAATTGAAAAACTTTATAAAGAGTTAGGTGAAGATTTAAATAAAAAAAATATATTTGTTACAGCATCTGGAAAGTATGTAAAGAGTCAATACGAATTACTTTTTGACAATATCTTAAACTTTTATAACTTAAAATATGATTATGAATCCTTAATCTCAAATAAATCAAAAAAAAAATACAAATATGATTTTAAAGTTACAAATTTAAATGGCATAGACACATATATTGAAATTTGGGGTTATAATGAAAAGCACTTAACTGAAAGAGGTAATGTTTATAACAAAAAAAGGTCTGATAAGATAAAACTTTATAAAAAATTTAATCTTAAACTAATAGAAATTGATGGGCATAAACTTTTAAATGGCTCTTTAAGTTACGTTTATAAAAGTATTTCAAAAATTTTATTAAAAAATAATATCATAAAAAAAATAAAACCTATTTCAAAAATTGATAGCATTAATTTACTCAATGCCAAACTTTATGACGAAAAAAGTTTAAAAAATGATTTAGATAAAGTTGTAAAACATTATGGATATTTACCAGCCTATGGAAAATTAACAGATAAAAAGTTTGCAGGTTTTAGAGATAGATTTATGAAAATAGGTGGCTTCCCATATCTTAGAAGCAAATATAAAATAAAAGAACCTGAAATAAAACTTAAATGGACAAAAAATAAAGTAAAAGAGCAAATAATAGCTCTTTCAAAAAAATATAGAAAAATGCCTACACATGCACAATTTAAAAAAGAGAATAAACTGGATTTATTTGCAGCTATGTATATTCACTTCGGTGGTTCTCGTAAATGTGCCTTAAATTTAAATCTACAACATGGAAATCCTTCAACTTTTGAGGATTTTGATACTTTTGATAAAATTGTTAAGAATATTAAACCTTTGTTAATTGATGACAAAATACCATCTTTAGACGTTATAGGTAGCAAAGGCCCTAATGGTTTAAGGCCTGTAATAAAAAAAATAGGATTACATAATTTAGCAATTAAAATGGATAAAGAATTATCCTTTCATCAATTTAAACACACAAATTATCTTCTTTGGTATTTAAAAAGATATGCTTTAAAACTTGGTTTTTTGCCATCATCTAAAAATATCAGATCTGCTAAATATGAAGGTTTTCCGCAACATTTAAGATCTTACATTAAGAAATTAGGAGGCCACAAAAAAGTTGCAGAGTTATTAAATGTTAATGAACAAAAATAAAAATTGGCACATAAAACAGCACACAAAAAACTGTGTGCAGAAAATGTGCAGTTTTGAGAATAAGCATAACCTTAATTTAAAGCTAAAACGGGCAGATAATACTTCTTTTAGGCTTTAATTAACTCATGTGCAGGAAACTTTTAAGGAGGGTGTCGATGGTTCGAGTCCATCAGGGCTCACCAATAATTAGATTTTTATTGGTGGGTATTTAATCATTACTTCATTTATCCAATTGCTCAAATTTTCAATCCTTTTTTTGCTGCTTGGATGCGTACTTAAGAAAACTGGTGGTTCCTTTCCCTTGTTCTTTTCAGCCATTCTTCTCCAAAGATTTGTTGATTCCCTAATATCGAATCCAGACAAAGAAGAAAAAATTAATCCAAGATAATCTGCTTCTGTTTCTTGTTTTCTTCCAAAAGGATTCATTATACCTAATTGAAAAATATCAAAACCAGTATTTTGACCTACTGTATTCCTTGTTCTATTAATAGCTCCTCCTAAAAATATATCTGCAACAGTTGTTCCTAAATTCAATGTCATAGCATGACTCATTCTTTCTAAAGAATGTTTTGCAACAGCGTGAGCTATTTCGTGACCCATTACAATTGAAAGAGCATCAGTATTTTTAGTAATTTTTAACAATCCAGTATATACAGCTATTTTTCCACCAGGCATACACCAGGCGTTAACAATTTTATCATTATCTACTAACACGTAATCCCATCCGAAGTTTCTAGTCGGGTCATTTTTATTTTGATTTACAAAAAAAGTACTTACAGCAACTTCCATTTTTTTTCCTATTTCTATAATTTCATTAAGTTGGCGACCACTTGTAATTAACTTTGACTTACTTCTAAAATTTTCATACGCAGCAGCGGCTTGTTTGTTTATTCGTGATTCAGGTATAATGCTTAATTGTTTTCTTTCGGTAATTGGAACAGTTGAACAAGAAGGTAGCATTAATGAGCAGCAACTACAGCCAAAATAGCCAAGAAATTTTCTTCTATTTATGTTATACATTTTAGATTCATGATTTTAAATAATAAATTATTAATTGCAATTTTTATCTTAATAATAGTGTTTATCGTTTACTCAAGCTACTCATAATGTCCAATTTTAATGTTAAAAAATCTGTTTTTGCAAAATTAAGAAATAATTTTATAGCTGGAATTGTTGTTCTAATACCTATTGGAATTACTTTATATTTAACTCTTTTTTTAATTAGATTTTCAGGAAAGATTATACCAAAAGAAATCAATCCAAATAATTATCTGCCTTTTAATATTCCTGGTGTAGAAATTTTAATAGCACTAATAATTATAACTTTAATAGGTTGGTTATCTCTATCTTTTTTAGGAAGAAAATTTTTTGAACTTTTTAATAATATTTTAAAAAAGATACCAATTCTTAGAACAATTTATTCAGCTATTGGTCAAATGACTGAAAGTTTTACTAAAACAGACAACAAACAAAAAAGTGTAGTGCTTTTAGAATATCCACGAAAAGGTGTTTGGGCAGTTGGTTTTGCAACAAAAAAAAATGAAGGATTAATAAAAGATCAGATTAAGGACGAAATAATCAATGTTTTTGTACCTACTACACCAAATCCAACAAGTGGTTTTTTATTAATGGTGCCAAAAAAAGATTTAATTTACCTAAATGTTTCTTTTGAACAAGCCTCAAAATTCATAGTTTCAGCAGGCACAACTAATATTGACTAAGTTTCCTCAACATTAATTATCTCAGCTTTATCAAAAAGTTTTAAAAGGAAAATATATTTATTTTGATTTATATTTTTACTAACATTTAAAATATATTTTTCAGCAAGTTTAAATAAATCATCATGATTTACAGGATCTGCAAATCTAAAATTTTTAAGTCCGCTTTGCTGATAACCAATAAGGTCTCCAAAACCTCTTAATTTTAAATCTTCTTCAGCTATATAAAATCCATCATCTGAATTTTTTAAAATTTTAATTCTCTTAATTGCATTTTTACTTAACCCATCTTTAAATAGTAAAATACAAGTTCCTTGGTTTAAACCTCTTCCAACTCTACCCCTAAGCTGATGTAATTGGGCAAGACCAAATTTGTTCGCATTTTCAATAATGATTAAATTAGCATTAGGAAAGTCAATACCAACCTCTATGACAGTAGTCGAAACGAGAATAGAAATTTTTTTAGTTAAGAATTTATTTAAAATTTTATTTTTTTCATCCTGTTTTAATGATCCATGAATAAGGCCAACTTTCATTGGAAATTTTTTATTAATTAAATCAAATTTCTTTTTTGCAGATGAATAATCTAAAAAAGATGATTCTTCAATTAAAGGACAAACCCAAAAAATTTGATTATTGTTCTTTACTTGTTTTTTTATATAAGGCCAAAGTTCATCAATCTTTTTTTCTGGTTTACTTAATGTGATGATTTTTTTTCTTTTCGCAGGCTTTTCTGTGATTTTCGATATGTCCATATCACCATATAATGACATCATCATTGTTCTTGGTATTGGAGTAGCGGACATAAGTAATACATCACAATTATCACCACCTTTATTTGCAAAATCACTTCTTTGTTTAACACCAAATTTATGTTGTTCATCAATTATTACTAATCCTAATTTTTTAAAATTTATTTTTTTTTGAAATAAAGAATGGGTTCCAATTAAAAATTTTATTTTTTTACTTTCAATATCTTTTAAGATTTCTTTTCTTTTTTTGTACTCAGTTTTTCCGGTTAAAAATTCAATTTCAATATCAAGATTTTTAAAGATTTTCTTTGCTAATTCAAAATGTTGCTTAGCTAAAATTTCAGTAGGAGCCATTAAAGCACATTGATAACCACTTTCTACGATATTAGATGCAGCACACAAAGAAACAATCGTTTTTCCAGAACCAACGTCTCCCTGAATAATTCTAAACATTTTTTTATCACTCAATAAATCATTATTAATTTCACTTAGGACTTCTTTTTGACTTTTGGTTAGTTCGAACGGCAATTTTTTTAAAATTAAATCAGAATATGCATTATTAAACTCTTTAGGCGATTTATTTTTTTTAATTCTTTTTCTGCTTTCTGATAAAGCTAAAAAATTTGCGCACAATTCATCAAAAACAAGTCTTCTATAACTCCTAGAATGATAATTTAAAGCATCTTTTGTTTTGTGGAGATTACTTATACTTTTATTCCAATTTTCAAGATTATTAATTCTAATAAAATCTTCATCTAACCAATCACTTATATTAGGTAAGTTATCAATTACTTGTTCACTTATTAATCTGTATTTTTTTTCATTAATACCTTTCGTCAGATTGTATTTTGGAATATTTTTTACTACAAATTCTTGTTTATCTAAGGTTGTTACATAATCTGGATTTGTAATTTGATATTTTTTATTATAGAAATTTATCTTTCCACTAATAACAACCCATTCATTGACAGGAAATAATTTTCTTAGATAACCTTCACGACTATTAAAATAGATAATGTCAATTTTACCAGTTTCATCCTCACAAATAATTTTATTAGGCAAATTCCTGAATCGAGGAAAATTAAGTTTTTTGACTAACACTTTAATAGATTGAATTTTTCCAACTTCAAGTTCATTTAATTTAAAAATTTTTGATCTATCGGTTTCGCTATAAGGCAAATTTAATAGTAAATCTTTTATTTTCTCTATCTTTTTTTTTTTAAGATAACTGGATAATTTTGGACCAACACCTTTAAGTTGTTTAACATCGGTAAATACAAAATTTTTTTTCATCAAAATACTTATAATTATGTATAATATAATTTTATGAACAATAAATTAGAAATATTTAAAAAAAAATTAATTTATCGGGCTGGTTATAGAGGCACCAAAGAGATGGATATTTTATTAAGTTCATTTGTTAATAAATATATAGATTCTTTTGATGAAAAACTTTTAAACGAACTTAATGAATTTCTTAATTTCGAGGATGAGGTAATATTAAACTTTTACCATCATGATTTAATTGAAAATGATATAGATAAAAATGAGATTTCTCAAATTTTTAAAGGCTTTAAACTTTAATGGCGGAGAGGGTGGGATTCGAACCCACGAACGAGTTGCCCCGTTGCTGGTTTTCAAGACCAGTGCTTTCAACCGCTCAGCCACCTCTCCTTAAATCAGATTTACGTTCTTTAATACTATCAAAGCAGCGAAATAACAATAAATAAGTAGCATTTGTTAAACTAGTTAATACTAGTTAATTATGATAATTACTAAGATGTTTAAAATAATTATTAAATCTTTATTTTTATATTTTTTTATAATTTCTTCTTTACCTGCAGCAGAGGAATTTAGTCAATGGTTAAAAAAATTTCAAATTAAAGCTATTGACTCCGGAATTTCAAGGCAAGTTGTTAATGAAGTAATGTCTAATGCTAAATTTTTACCTAATGTTATAAAATATGATCGATATCAACCAGAATTTTATGAAGATACCTTTACGTATATTAAAAAAAGATCTTCTAATAAAAAAGTAAAAGATGGTCTTAAACTTTATAAAAAAGAAAAATTTACTATAGAAACTATAGAAAAAGATTTTGAAGTGGAGAAAGAGTTACTCTTGGCTTTAATGGGCATCGAAACAAATTTTGGAAAATACTTGGGCAAAATGGATATAATTTCTTCACTAGCAACATTAAGTTTTGATAAACGAAGAAGCGTTTTTTTTACAGAAGAATTGTTGATTTTATTAAAATTAGTTGATCAAAACATTATAGATAAAAAAATACTTTTTGGTTCATGGGCCGGTGCATTTGGTAATTTTCAATTTATGCCAAGGACCATAAGAAATTACGCCATCGATTATAATAATAATAACACTATTGAACTTAAAAATATCGAAGATTCATTTGCCTCAGCAGCAAATTATTTAAAAACAATAGGATGGAAAAAAAATCAACCTTGCTTTTTCAAAATAGAATTGAATAAAAATATACCCAGGAAGTATTTAAATTCATCAGCTAGAAATATAAAAAATAAAAAGAAAGTAAAATTTTTAAAAAAATATATCAAAAACTTTGATAAACTAAGTATCAAAGAAAACTTGACTGCTGCCATAATTATACCAGATAAAGACATTATTCCAGAAGCAGAAACATTAGCACCCGCATATATTATATTCGAAAATTATGAAAAAATCCTAAATTGGAATAGATCTTTAAGATTTGCCTTAGCGGTGTGTACATTAAAACAAAGTTTTGAAAATGAAATTTAAATTTATATTTGTCTTTTTTTTTATTTTATCTTGTGATCCTAGGTTAAGTTCCTTAAATCAAAAAAAACCATATACAGCAAAAGGTATTGCATATATTTATAACGATCAAGATTTTGATAATAAGATTATAAAGAAAAAGATGAATAATAACGAAATACAAATATCTCAACAAAATATTAGGACTGGTGCTTTGATAAAAATATCCAACCCAGTAAATCAAAAAAGCCTGGTCCTTAAAAATTTAAAAAGAATTAAATATCCTGATTTTTACAAAATATTAATAACAAAACAAGTTGCTGAAGAACTTAATCTTAGTCAAGATTTACCAATATTAGAAATTATTGAAATTAAAAAAAATAAATCTTTTGTAGCTAAAAAAGCAAAAATTCATGAGGAAGAAAAAAAAATTCCCTCAAAAGCGCCTGTAGCTTCTGTTCAAATTTCCAATATTTCTAAAAATAAAGTTAAAAACTCTAAAAATGACCAAAATAAAATATTTTTACATATAGCCACTTTTTATTCAGTACAAAATGCACAATTTCTTAAAAAAAGAATCATTAATGAATTAATTAATTATGATAATAAAAAATTAATAATTAAAAAGATTAATTTGAAAGAAACGCAAGTTATTTCAGGACCATATACTTCTATTAATTTATTGAAAAATGATTACATTAAGTTTAAAAATTTTGGATTCGAGGAGTTGGACATTTTTATCAATGAGTAAATTTATTATTTTAACATTTTTATTTTTTAGCTTAAGTTTAAAAATTAATGCTAATCCTAATCTACAAGCAAGAACGGGTATACTTGTAGATTTCCATTCCGATGAAATTTTATTTGAATTAGATCCAGATAGTCAAATTTATCCAGCTTCAATGACAAAAATCATGACTGCAATTGTGGCTTTTGATTTATTAAAAGAAAATAAATTATCACTAGATGATAAATTTACTATCTCAGAAAACGCTTGGAGACTTTCTCAAGCTGGGTACTCATCAATGTTTATAATGATAAACGATCAAGTCTCCGTTGAAAACTTGCTCAAAGGAATAATCATTGCTTCTGGCAATGATGCCTGTATTGCTTTAGCAGAGGGGATTGCTGGATCGGAAGAAAATTTTTCCGACATGATGAATGAGAAAGCAGGTGAAATCGGCATGACATCAACGAACTTTACAAATTCATCAGGTATTAACGATCCTGATAATATATCTACTGTAAGAGACATCGCCATAATGTCTAAACACTTGATAAAAAATTATCCAATTTATTATGAATTATTTTCTGAAAAAACTTTTACGTGGGATAGAACTGGCGGTGAGCCAATTAAACAAGGCAATAGAAATCCATTGTTGTATAAAAATGTAGGAGTGGATGGTGTTAAGACTGGATATTTAGCTGTTGAAAAATATTCTCTTGCTAGCTCGATGAGAAAAAAAGATAGAAGAGTAATTGCAGTAGTTTCAGGTTTTGAAACCAAAAAGGCACGTAGCAAAGAGTCTTTAAAATTATTGAACTGGGGATTTAGAAACACAAATACGTTTGAAATTTCTAAAAAAGGAGAGACAACATTTGAGTTAGAAACTTGGTTAGGTAAAAAAAATAAAATTAAAGCTATTTCTAAAGAGGATTATTACGTAACTATAAATAAAAAGGATATAAAACATCTTAATATTTCATTAGAATATGAAGGTCCAATTTCTGCCCCTGTAAAAGAAGGTGCACAAATTGCAAACATTATTGTTTCAAAAAAAGATGAAATAATTAAAAAGTTGCCTCTTTATGCAGCTGAAAATCTAAAGAAAGTTAATTTTTTTAAGAGTCTGGTTACATCTTTGAATTATTTGATTTGGGGAGATGTATAAAAAAAAACCTTTTTTTATTGTCTTCGAAGGAGTTGAAGGGTGTGGTAAATCTTTTCAAAGTAAAAAACTTTTTAATAATTTAAAGAAGAATTCTATAGATGCGGTTTTGACTAGAGAACCCGGTGGAACAAAAAGCTCTGAACTTATAAGAAATTTAATACTCAAAGATTATTTCAACAAGAATAGTAAAGAAAAGTTTGATAAGTACACAGATACTTTACTATATCTTGCTGCAAGAAATGAACATGTAAAAAATAAAATTAAACCAGCTTTAAATAAAAAAAAAGTAGTAATTTGTGATCGTTTTACGGACTCAACAATAGCATATCAAGTAGATGGGAAAAAAGTAGATATAAATTTTATTAATAACATACATAAAAAAATACTCGAAGGTATAAAACCTAATATAGTTTTTATTTTAAAAGTTTCTTCAAAATCCTCTAAATCAAGATTAATAAAAAGAAAAACTAAAAATAGATATGATAACTTCGCTCAGTCTTTTTATGCAAAAGCTCAACGATCTTTTATAAAATTATCAAAAAATAAAAAGAATTATTTCGTATTAGACTCATCTTCTAATAATAATATTCTTGAAAAAAAAATATTCTCAATTGTTAATAAATATTTGAAAACTTAATGAATTATCCTCCTTTTTTTGAACCTAAAAAAACTTTAAATCTATTTGGCCATAGGGAAAATTTTGCTTTTTTAACATCTCTCTATGTAGAAAAAAAATTACCTAGGGTGATGTTGTTTACAGGTAATAAAGGGCTTGGAAAATCGACGCTTATAAATCATTTCCTATTTTCAATATTCGATAAAATTAATTACAATATAAATAATTTTTCAATTTCTGACTCATCTCCCATTTTTAAACAGTACAATAATAATATTTTTGCTAATATAGCTTATCTAAATGGCTCTAATTTTAAATCTATAAAGATAGAAGATATAAGAAATCTAAAAAAAAACATTCTTCAATCATCAATTTCATATAATGAAAGATTCATAATTTTAGATGATGTTGAGCTGTTCAATAATAATTGTCTTAACGCTCTTTTGAAAATAATCGAAGAACCAGGTAAAAATAATTATTTTTTTCTTATAAACAATCAATCAAAACCTTTACTAGAAACAATTAAATCAAGATCAATTGAAATCAAGATTATTTTAAATCAAAACTCAAGATTAAAAATTATTAATGATTTAATAAAAAATTTTAAATTAGAAACCACCCTTG
>JAOHFJ010000014.1 GCA_028097945.1 Candidatus Pelagibacter sp. | reverse complement strand
CTCATATGGGTCATGCCTATTCAAGTATCATTACTGATATTTTTGCAAGGTTTAAAAGATTGGAGGGATACAAAGTTTTATTTTTAACTGGAACTGATGAACATGGGCAAAAAATTCAAAAAGAAGCGAAAAAAAACAATAAAGATCCTAAAATTTTTTGTGATGAATTATCAGAAACTTTTAGAAAATTAACGAAGATTCTGAATTTATCAAATGATGATTTTATTAGAACTACAGAAAAGAGACATCATCAATCAGTAAATGAAATATGGAATAGACTTGTTAAGTCAGGAGATATTTATTTAGATAAATATAGTGGTTGGTATTCAGTATCTGATGAAGCTTTTTATGATGAAGATGAAATAGAGGATAATAATGGTAAAAAAATATCAAAATCCTCAGGTTCTTCAGTAGAATGGGTTGAAGAAGAGTCATATTTTTTTAAATTATCAAATTGGTCAAAAAAGCTCTTAGAATTTTATAAAAAAAATAAAAATTTTATTCTTCCTGAGTCTAGAAAAAACGAAGTTGTTAAATTTGTACAAAAGGGTTTAAAAGATTTATCGATAAGTAGAACATCATTTACGTGGGGAATACCAGTGCCTAAAAATGAAAAACATGTAATTTACGTTTGGTTAGATGCCTTAACAAATTATATTAGTGCTTTAAACTTTCCTAATACTGACGACAAAAAATATAAAGATTTTTGGCCTGCTGATGTACATATAATTGGTAAAGATATTCTGAGATTTCATGCTGTTTTTTGGCCAGCTTTTTTGTTGGCTGCAAATTTACCTTTACCTAAAAGAGTATTTGGACACGGTTGGATACTGTCTGATGATAAAAAAATGTCGAAATCTTTAGGAAATATTTTAGACCCTCTTGAAATTATTGATAAATACGGAATAGATCAATTAAGATATTATTTGGTTAAAGAAGTTTCACTTGGAAATGACGGATCAATCTCTTTAGAAAATTTAAAAAATTGTATTAATAATGATCTAGCAAACAATTACGGAAATCTATGTCAAAGGGTTTTTTCATTTATAAAAAAAAATTGTTCCAATAAAATACCATCAAATTTTAAATTGAATGACACTGATAAACAACTTTTAAATAATTTAAAGAATAGTTTACCAAATTTGATATCATTAATGGATAACCAAGAATTAAATGAATATATAAAAAAGGTTGTAAGTTTTTCTTTTGATGCGAATAAATATTTTAATGACTCGGAGCCGTGGGCAGTAAAAAAAAATAACCCTGAAAGAATGAACGCTATATTATTCACTATTGTAGAGCAAATAAAAAACATAAGCATACTACTTAATCCTATAATTCCCAATGCTACAAATAAAGTACTATCAATGATTAATATATCGGTAGAAAATATAAGTCTTGATAAAATTAAAGATAGCAATATCTTAAATACAAAAAAAGAAATAGGTAATTTAGAAATATTATTTACTAAAATTGAAGATGATAATTGATTCTCACTGTCATTTAAATTATGAACCCATGTCTCTATCTTTAAAAGAAACTATCGATAGAGCAAATAAAGATGGAGTAAAGTATTTACTTACAATTTCAACTGAAGATAAAAGTTATGATAAAATTCTCAACATTATATCAAAAAACAAATGCGTATACGGCTCTTATGGCATTCATCCCCATGAAGCTAAAAATCATCAATCAATCAAGTCTGAGGATATAATTATGAAAACCAAACTTAATAAAAAAATTATTGGAATAGGAGAGAGTGGTCTTGATTTTTACTACAATCATTCTGATAAAAAAGATCAGATTGAGTGTTTTGCTGAGCATATAATTGCGGCTCAGAACACCCAACTTCCATTAATTGTTCATACTAGAAATGCAGAGAAAGAAACTTTAGAAATACTAAAAAATAAATTAAAAGAAAAAAATTTTAAAATCTTAATACATTGTTTTACTGGATCAAAAGATTTTGCATTTAAATTATTGGATTTAGGAGCTTATATCTCAGCAAGCGGTGTTGTTACTTTTAAAAAATCTGAAGATTTAGCCAATACATTTAAAGAAATGCCAAATAATAGAATACTAGTAGAAACAGACTCACCTTATTTATCACCAGTTCCACTTAGAGGAAAACCAAATGAACCAAGTTATATCATTCATACAGTTAAGTTTTTATCAAAACTAAAGGGTCTTTCTTTTGAAAATTTTTCAAATATTACTACTAAAAACTTTTTTGATTTATTTGGTGAACTAAATTGAAAAATAAATTTACTATTTTAGGATGCGGTAGTTCTTTAGGTTCTCCATGGATAACTAATTATTCTGCAAAGTTAAAAAAAAGCACAAAAAACACAAGAACCAGATGTTGTGCACATATTCAAAAAGGTGACCTATCAATTCTTATCGACACATCACCTGATATAAAGAGTCAATTTTTGAAAAATAAAATTAAAAACTTAGACGCTATAATTTTCACTCATGAACATGCTGATCAAACAACAGGTATTTTTGAAATGCGTCCTTTTTTTTGGAAAAATAAAAAAAAAATACCAATTTACGGTTCTTCAAAAACTATAAATGAATTAAAAAATAAATATTCCTTTTGTTTTAAAAAGCGTCATGGTTATAAACCAATAATGAACACTAATATTGTAAAAAAAAAATTTAAAATTTTTAAAAAAAATTACAAAATTTATATAGAGCCTTTAGAAGTTACGCATGGAATGATTAAGGCTACAGGTTATTTATTCGATAAAATAGCCTATATTAGTGATTGTAACAAAATTAGTAATAAAGTCTCTAAAAAATTAATGAATTTAGATTTTTTGATTATTGATTGTTTAAGAAAAAATAAACATCCATCACATTTTAATTATGATGATGCGATTGATTATATAAAATTTGTTAAGCCTAAAAGAGCTATATTAACAAATCTACATGTAGATTTAGATTATTTTGTTTTGAAAAGAAAATTACCAAAAAATATAATTCCTGCTTTTGATGGCTTAAGTTTTAATTTTTAAATTAATTTTTCAATTAATTTTATAAATTTTTTTGAAGTTGGTTTTGTAAAAGAAGCGAATGTATCTTCAATCTTACCTTTCTTGCCAATAACTATTTTATGAAAGTTCCACTTGGGAATAGCACTCATTCCAAAATCTTTTCTAGCCCATTTGTAAAAGGGATGAGAATTAGCTCCAATAACATTAATTTTTTCAGTCATCGGGAAAGAAATACCAAAAGTAGTTTCACAAAAATCCTTAATCTGATTGTTTGTTCCTGGCTCTTGTTTAAAATTATTAGTTGGTATCCCAATAACTACTACATCCTTACTTTTATAATCATTATAAAGTGTTTGAAGATCCTCGTATTGAGGCGTGTATCCGCATCTGCTAGCTACATTTACTACAACAATCACTTTATTCTTATAATCACTTAGCTTTATTAGACCTCCGTCAATACCATTAAAACTATAGTCGTAAGCTACTCCAGAATTATCAGCCACAACTTTGTTAAAAAAACTAAACATAAATAAGATTATCAATAATTTCTTCATAATTTTAATGCCTTAATTACTGCATCAAAAGGTAAAAATAAACAATTATATCTATTAAAATTGTCGCTATTGAAAAGTTTTTTAAAATCAGCAAATTTTTTAGGAATTTTTAACTCACTGTTTTTTAAAATTTTCTTTAAGTTAATAAAATCATTTTTTATTGTTAAAATATTTAATTTTTTTATTTTTTTAGACAAAAGACTTGCAGAAGCTTCGCAGTATATGCAGGACTCGGTCTCATATTTCATTGATATTATTTTCTTCCTTGTCACAATTAGTTCTAAAGTTATTTTATCTCCACATAATTTATTCTTTAATGAGATTTTATGCGAATATTTATTATTTAAACCGACATTAGATGTATTAGAGGCTATTTTAATAATTTCTTTGTTAATCATTTTTTTGAAAAAATCAGTAATAAAAAATACCCAAATAAAGTTGATAGTAAAGATCCAGCTAAAACTCCAATTTTGACACCATCCATATATTCCATATTATTTGCAAACGCTAAGTTTCCTACAAATAAACTCATGGTAAAACCAATACCAGTAAGTATTGAAACTGCATAAAAAGCTGGCCAAGTTGAGTTAGTTGGTTTATCAGCAAATTTAAACTTAACTGACAAGTAGGACAAGACAAAGACACCGATTTGTTTTCCAAAAAATAATCCTAAAACAATTCCAAAAGGAACAGGATTTAATAAAGTTGCAAAAGTTAATCCTTCCAGCGAGACGCCAGCATTTGCAAATGCAAAAATTGGCATAATTCCATAAGCTACATAAGGTGATAATCCATGTTCTAACTTAAGTAATAAAGAATTCTTATTAACCCTCGTATTGTGCGGAATTGTTAAAGCTAAAAGTACTCCTGCTATAGTTGCGTGAATGCCAGATTGATGAGTAAAGTCCCATAAAAATATTCCAACAATTAGGTATGGTAAGAAAAAATTTATTTTGTATTTATTTAAAACCACTAAAACTATTACACATAATAACATTAATATTAAATATATAGTTTGTATATTTCCTGAATAAAAAAATGCTATTATTACAATAGCACCCAAGTCATCTATAATTGCTAATGCTGTTAAAAAAACTTTTAAAGAAATAGGAACACGTTTTCCCAGTAAAGATAAAACACCCAATGAAAATGCGATATCTGTCGCAGAAGGAATAGCCCACCCATTTAGAGTTGTGCTATCAGAATAATTTACAGATATGTAAAATAGGGCAGGTACAACCATACCGCCCACAGCGCCAATTATAGGTAATAAAGCTTGTTTGGGATTAGATAGCTCTCCTTGTAAGAACTCTCTTTTAATTTCTAAAGAAACAAAAAAGAAAAAAATTGCCATTAAGACATCATTAATCCAATGTAATAGACTTAATTTAAGACCAAAACTTTCTGTGCCAAGCGTAATATATTTTTTTAAAATTGAAAAATAATCATCGCTATAAGATCCATTGCTTATTACTAATGCTAGTACCGCTGCTAACAAAAGCATTATCCCAGAAGAGGCCTCTAATTTAAAAAACTCTTTAAATGGTTTAGTAATGTGTTGGATCATAGGTACTATTTACTTCTATAGCGCTTATCTTTCAATTGCCAAAAAGGCATAATTAACCTATAAAACAGACGATCGGGGCGTAGCGCAGCCTGGTAGCGCATCTGGTTTGGGACCAGAGGGTCGCAGGTTCAAATCCTGCCGCCCCGACCAAAATAAGAATGAAAAAAGCTAAAATTTACATACCTTCTAAAACTGCGATGCAATCGGGCAGGGGAAAACTAAAAAAATGGGTTTTAGAATTTGAGACAAAGGACCCTTCTATAAATCCTCTGATGGGCTGGGAGACTTCATCAGATACCATGGAAGAGGTAATTCTTAAATTCTCCACTAAAGAACAAGCTATACAATATGCAAAAAAAAATAATATTTTATTTAAGGTTATTGAACCCAAAAAAAAAGAATTTGTAATTAAATCTTATGCAGACAACTTTCTTAAAAACTAGTTATGTGGCGTAGTTATTTTACTGACAGTAAATGGTTACTTTGGTCTTGGGGTGGGTTTGCTTTCATAATTTTATCCCTTCTTGCTCAAACATATATAGATGTTAAAATTAATGAATGGTATAAAGGTTTTTATGATCTTTTACAAAAAGCTCCCGAAAGAGAATTATCAGAATTTTATGATGGTATAGCTTTATTTATGAAATTAGCTATTCCTTATGTGATTATTTATACAATAACAAATTATTTTACTAGGTTATGGGCTTTTAGGTGGAGAGAAGCAATGACGTTTTCTTATATGCCTTATTGGCGTGCAGTTGATGCTAAAGTTGAAGGTGCATCCCAACGTATTCAAGAAGATGCAATGAATTTTGCAAAAATTGTTGAAAGTTTAGGTTTACAAATTGTAAGAGCCATTATGTTGCTGATTGCTTTTTTACCAATTCTTTGGGGATTATCTTCTAATGTTGTAATTCCTTTTTTTAAAGATATTACAGGATCATTAGTTTGGGTTTCTTTAGTTGCAAGTTTAGGCGGTTTAATTATTAGTTGGATAGTTGGAATTAAACTTCCGGGTCTTGAATATAATAATCAAAAAGTTGAAGCAGCTTTTAGAAAAGAACTAGTTTATGGAGAAGATGATAGAAAAAACTACGCTCAAGCGCCAACTATTCTTCAATTATTTACGGGTATTAAATTTAATTATCATAAGCTTTTTTTACATTACGGATATTTTGATCTTTGGATAATAATGTATAACCAAACAATGATTATTGTACCTTATTTATTAATGGGCCCAGGTTTATTTACTGGCGCTATGACATTAGGCGTATTAATTCAAACATCTAGTGCTTTTAGAGAAGTTCAAAGTAGTTTTTCTTTATTCTTGCAAAATTGGACTAGAATAACAGAACTAAGATCTATCCATAAACGTTTGATGGAATTTGAAGAAGCTATAAATTTCAAAAATAAGTTGAGAAAACCAAGGAAATCTGATGTAAGAGCTTAATGGAGCTCTATCTAAAACTTATTGATGTTATTGTCCCTGTTTTTTTTGTTATTGGGGTAGGTTATTATCTTGGAAGAAAAAATCCAGAGATTAGTACAGATTTTATAACTACATTTGCCGGTAACGTTGGCACACCTGCAATGATTTTTTATACGATAACAACTACTGGTGTAACCTTAAGTGTTTTTACTGAATATTTTATTTATGCACTTATTATAATTGGAGGTTTTTCAATTGTAGGTATTATATGTCTTTTATTACTTAAAAAAGATTTTATAAGTGAATTGCCACCATTAATTTTACCCAACACTGGAAATATGGGTATTCCTATTTGTTTATTTGCTTATGGAACAG
The DNA here is from genome assembly GCA_028097945.1 of Candidatus Pelagibacter sp. The sequence continues at coordinate 15,549 of JAOHFJ010000014.1, read as the reverse complement.
CTGGGCTTGGGGTCGCATCTGCTATTGCATCAGTAATTATTCTTCTTCACTTTACACTTGGAGTTTTATTGGCCAAAAAAAGCTTTTCATTTGAAATATTAATTAAGAATATGCCAATTTACGGAATAATTGTTTCAGTCATATTTTTATATTTTGACTGGGATGTTCCTGGATATTTAGAAAACACTACATTTTTGCTTACATATGCTACTATATTTTTAGTTTTAATGTCTTTAGGTATTGCATTATCAAGATTAAAAGTAGTGTCTTGGTCTCATGCATCAATTCTAGGAGCGGTTAGAGTTATTATTGGGCCTTTAATAGGATTTGGATTAATTAAACTTCTTAATTTAAACGGTTTTGCTGCTGGTGTTCTTCTAATTCAATCATGTATGCCAAGTGCGGTTTTAACTTATTTGGTTGGTTCAATGTATTCAGAGAGGAAGGTGGTAGATAGCGTAGCAAGTGTTATCGTAACATCTACTGTTATGTCATTTATTACTATTCCAATTGTAGTTTATTTAAGCCTTAAATATTTTCAATAAATACAGTGACTTAGATTATATAATTAAAGTGATATGTTAATTAATAGGTAAGTATCATTTATACATATAATAAAAAATTCAAATAAACATTGAAAAATAAAGCTTATTTTAGGTAAAAAAAGTATTAAATAAATTTAAAGAGATGCTTTAATCAAGCTTTTACAAGATAAACTGTTAAAAAATTAAAGATTGAAAGGCTAAAATCCAGCAAAATAGGGTGTTTAAGACTACTCTAAAAGCAGCAACAATTAATAATTCTACAAGCATTGCGTGTACTGAATATACCGTTTAAACGGCCGTAGAGGGTGTTTTTTTTGCGATCATTGATTTTAAAGTGCAACTGACTGGTGTGTGGGTAAAAAATACAATGAAATAGGGGCTAATAGACCCGATCGCCCGTTAAATAACAATTCTAGAGCCTTATACCTTCTTTTTTTAGTAAAAATCTCTTAGTTTTTACCCCTCCTTTGCCTGAATAGCCTCCAAGCGATCCGTCAGTTCTTATAACTCTATGGCAAGGAATTTTGGGTGCATAAGGGTTTTTTGCTATAGCATTGGCCACAGCACGTACAGCGAGCGGTTTTCCTATGTCTTTAGCCACTTGAGAGTAGGTTTTAACACTTCCACGAGGTATTTTCCTCAAATAAGCCCATACTTTCAGTTGAAATTCAGTACCTACAAGCTTCATTAGTCAAAAATTAGGTAAATTGTAAGAAATAAGCCTACAATAAGGGCTATTATTAAGCCTAAAGCAATCATTTTTTTACCTTTTGAGTTTGAGTTTGTCCAGAAATAGGAAATTCCGTAAACAGCAGCTATAAATACTACTATAGGAAGAATAAATTTAATCATTAGTTCTTAAATTATACGTATTGACATCTAAAATCACTTAATATATTACTAATGATAATTAATTGTTATCACTAGTAATTATATGAATGAGTTATTAACAGATGTAAAAAAGCTTCATGAAGAAACTTTAGAAAACCTTAAAAGTTCTAAAGCTAATAACACGTTGAGAGCGTATAAATCTGACTTCAAAGATTTTGGTGCTTTTTGTGCCAAACACGGGTTTAATTCGATACCTACAGAACCTAAAGTTGTATCATTATACCTTACACACCTTTCTAACACCTCCAAAACAAGCACACTTAGACGAAGGTTAGTATCTATTGGAGTAGTTCATAAACTCAAAGGTCATTATTTAGATACAAAACATCCCGTTATTATTGAAAACCTTATGGGAATAAAAAGAAAAAAAGGTAGCATTCAAATAGGTAAAAAACCTATATTAATCAATCACTTAAAACAAATAATTAATACAATAGACGAACAAAAAACAGAAAAAATTAAGAAATTAAGGGATAGAACGTTAATACTCATAGGTTTTGGAGGAGGGTTTAGACGAACAGAATTAATTTCTATTGACCATGAAGACATAGATTTAGTTGAAGAAGGAGTAAAAATAACTCTGAGGAGGTCCAAAACAGATCAATTTGGAGAAGGTCATATAAAGGGACTTCCCTACTTCACTAATGAAAAATATTGTCCAGTAACAAGTTTAAAGAATTGGTTAAATTTATCAAAAATAAAAACTGGCCCAATATTTAGAAGATTTTCTAAAGGCTCAACATTAACTAATCACAGGTTAACTGATCAGTCGGTAGTATTAATAATTAAAAACTGTTTAAAATTAGCTGGAATAGAAAATAAAAATTTTTCAGGACACAGCTTAAGATCAGGTTTTGCAACAGTAGCAGCTGAGTCCGGTGCAGATGAAAGAAGTATCATGGCAATGACCGGACATAAAACAACTCAAATGGTGAGACGTTATATAAGGGAAGCAAATATATTTAAAAACAATGCATTAAATAAAATTAAAATTTAAATAATTGTTTTAATAAATAATGATAAAAATATGCAATTTTACATTTAGTTAGATCTACAAAATATTTAAAATTTCTTTTTGGATCTTTTAAAATACCAAAAAATTCTTCATCAGATCTAAGGTAATACTTTTTAAAAAATTTGATCGTAATACCCCATTTTAGTAAAAAAGTTTTTGCTCCATTGTTCCAAACTTTTTTTCTTAATGATAAAGATGAAAAATGATAAACTCTGCAGTCACCTAAACCTTTAAAAAGCCTTACTCCAATATTCCAAAGTTTAAAATTAAAATCAGGATCAGAACCTAAACCTGGTGAAAATTCTTCACTAAATCCACCTACTTTGTTCCATGTATTGATTGGAATCAAAGACGGTTGCCAATGCGAACCTTGAAAGTTTTTAAATTTTATTTTAGGTAAACTGCTTAATAATTTCTTCTCGTTAAATTCTTCAATATTTTTTCCACAATCTAAATTAATATAAGAGTGAAAAGGTTGAATCATGGTACCTGATAAAAAAAAATCTTCTATATTAGAAATTTTTTTAATTTCATTTTCAAAAACTTTATCCCAATTTGGACAAAAATACATATCATCGTGCGCTAATACGATAAATTTTTTAGAAGCTTTTTTGACCGCTTTATTAAAAGCGACACATACCCCTTCATTTACTTCGCTATAACTTTTTTTGAAAGGCTTTTCACTTAAATATGAAAGTGTGCCGTCTGTTCCCTCATTTACGTGAATAATTATTTCGTGATTAAATAAAGAATTTTTTTTTATACTATCTAAGCATAATTTTAAATAACTTAAGTTATTAAATGTCGGTATGATAATAGAAAACATTACCTAATTTTATTTTCCCAAAAGTATTTTGTCCTGTGTCCGTAAGTTTTATCAATTATGTATTTTGCAATAATTAATGAGTTAAAATATTTAAAATATTTATTTCTTCCATTTTTTGCAATTTTTCTTCTTAGCTTATCATTTTTAGAATATTTAATGATTTTTTTTGCTAGGTCGTAAATATTTTTATAAGTCACAATTTCATTTTTACCTAAAAAATCTGAAAATCTTGTTTTTTCATCAACTAATACCAATAAACCGTTGCCAATAATTTGAGCAAATCTATCACTACTATAGTATTTTACTGGGTTGCCTTGGCTTAAATTTAAACCCATTTTTGATTTAGAAATTTTATTTATGAAATTATCAGCCCAAATGGGTTGATTTTCAACCATTCCGTATAAATCATATTTAATATTTGGGGTATGTTTTTTTAGTTTTTTTATAAAATTTTCCCTTTCATCAAATTTACCCTTTTTAAGAACTCCTCTATGAACCCCATGGCTCATCGCAAAAAAAACGTCTTTATCAAGCTTACTATTGAAATTTTTTAATTTTTCAAAAGATTCATCAACTGGATTGGGTAAATAAAAAAGAGGTATATTGTTTTTTAATTTAAGGCTCTTAGGATCACTTGTGCAAAAGCTTGCATCCATCAGATCAATTTTATCTTCAAATCTTCTTAAATTTTTAATCCACTTTGTATCCATTCTATCCAAAAACCACTGGCATAATTTTATGTTTGGATAAATTTTTTTGATAAAAATAATTGTCTCCCTTTTTATTAAATCTGCATGACCGAAAACTATTATGTCAGGTAAATAATTACTAATTACCTCTATAAATTTTTTGTTAAGCCTTTTTGATCCATCTAAATCATTGATATTTCTATAGTAACTTACAATGTCTCTATCACTAAATTCTAACACACTGTGATTAAGTCTTATAAAACCATTATTTATTCTCTTTCCCGTGTTATAAAATAATCTGCCATTATGTCTTTCGTTGAAGTTTGTAACGTGAAGTATCTTTAATTTTTTTCCGTATTCTAAATTTATTTTATTTTTATTAATTAACTCGCCTCTATAATCGTCAATTAATTTAGATGCGTTTTTATGGGTTAAATTGAAATTTTTAATTGAGAGTTTTTGAATCTCTTTTCTGTAATTATTTTCTTTTATGAGATTACTGATTGAATTATAAAGATCTTTTTTTGTTAAATTATCTAAAATAATTCCATTTGTTATGGTTTCTGGCAAACCTCCCCTATTTGTAATTATAACAGCGCATCCACAACTTGATGCCTCTAAACTTGTTCTTCCAAAAGGTTCTTGCCACCTTGAACACACAACCGCAATACTTGTTTTTTTAAAAATATTAATTACTTCATTATGTTTTTTGAAACCTTTAATATCTAATCTTTCATGTTTAAAAATTAATTTCTCTCTTTCTTCGTCACCAATAACTACAGCTTTCCACTCTTTATTTTTGTTTAAAATATCAATTATCGCAGATCCGAAAACGTCATAGCCTTTTGCTTTATTTAATTTTCCCACAAATGTGATAATTTTTTCTTTTTTACTTAAATTAACTTTTTGAATATCAGCACTCTGACGTATAACCACAAGTTTTACAGATTTATAGTAAATTTTATCTAGGCTTGTCAAAAATCTATCTTTAGACCATTGACTGTTAAAGATAATTTTTGAACACAAGTTTAATAGTCTAATTCTTTCGTTTACATTTTTTGAACCATTCATACTCAATGGATCATTATGAAAATATAAAATTTTTTTTGTTTTATTTTCTGGAAGTAGTTGAACGTAGATTGGTCTATTATGAATCTCTATAATTGTTGAAGGACTCTTTGACTCTAATTTTGTAAATTCATTTATGTATTTAAGGGTTTGACTGCCAATACCCAGTATCTTTTTTGAAATTTTTATATTTTTATATTTTATTTTGTCATATGTTTTTCTAAAATTTGTAAAACCGTATACAGTTATATTTTTTTTATATTTACTTTTTTTTATTACTGAATTTAAAAAGATTGATACAGCACCAGGGTACTCTGGTGAAAAATTTTCTTTATAAGGAAGTAAAATAGAAATTTTCACAAATATTTTTTTTTAATTTTTTTTCTCAAGGTCTTGTTGTTCTTTATATAATATTCCCTAGAAATTGCTTCATTTTTTGAAGAAAATTTCTCATAATAAATAAGCGTCCATTTTCTCCCTTTAGTAAATTTTGCACCTTTTCCTGAATTATGCAGATTAATTCTTTTTTTAAGATTATTTGTATATCCAACATATGTGATAGGTTTATTGCTCTTTGATTTGAGCATATAAACGTAAAACATTATTTTTTAATAACCTTTTGTTACTGAAGATTTAATATTTTTGAGCTTTTCTAGGTCAGTTTTTGCACCTGAAGCAATGTATCTACTATCGGAACCCACTGTCACCAGGTCAAAACCTTTTTTAATCATTTTGTTAGCGTATTCTGCGGTACCGTTATGTAAACCAGCGAGTAAATTTCTTTTTTTTGCAGACTCAAGAATTCTTAATATTTCTTTATAAGCTTTTGTATTTTCTGCTCTATCAAAACCAGGTTCTTCACCCACAGCCAAACTTAAATCTGCTGGTCCAATATAGACCCCATCTAAATTAGGTGTGTCTAAAATTTCATCAAGCTTTTCCAATGCTTCCTTAGTTTCAATCATAGCTAGTTTAAGAATTTCTTCATTAGCATGTTTTGCATAATCACTTCCTCCATAAATACTCGCTCTAATTGGACCAAAGCTCCTATATCCTTTTGGGGGATATAGACAAGCCTGAACAAAATTTTCAGCTTGCTTTCTATTACTGACCATTGGACAAATTACACCATATGAACCTGCATCAAGAATCTTCATTATTTGTCCTGGTTCATTCCAATTTACTCTTGCTAATGGAGTACTGTCTGTTGTTGAAATTGCTTGCAACATATTCACAGCATTTGAATAATCTACAAGCCCATGCTGCATATCAATGGTGACCGAGTCCCATCCTTGATTGGCCATCACCTCAGCAGAAAAAGAACTAGGCACTGCTAACCAAGTATTTATAATTGGTATACCTTTTTTAAATAATTCTTTTAATTTATTTCTTCTCATTCGTAGGATATTCCGAAGTGAGTATATTTTATATTTAAATAATCTTTAATAGCCATAGAACCGCCTTCTCTGCCGTAACCTGTTTGTTTAATACCTCCAAAAGGAGCTTCAGCTACAGCTACTGCAGCTGTATTCACGGCTACACATCCTGTTTCCATTTGCTCAGATGCTACTTGAGCTTTTTTTAAATCTGAAGTGTAAATATAGCTGCAAAGACCTAAATCATTATTATTTGCCCTTTCAATAACTTCATCAAAATTTTTAAAAGTTAAAATGGGCACTATTGGACCGAAAGGCTCTTCTTTCATAATGGTAAAATTATCTTTTATATTATCAAAAATTGTTGGTTCAAAATAATACCCTTTATTAAAATTAGCAGCTCTTTTTCCGCCAAGTAAAACTTTGCCACCTTCCTTTTTTGTTGTTTCAACTAATTGTTCAACACCTTCTAATCTTTGTTTTGTGCATAACGGACCTAGCAAAGTATCATTATCCATTCCATTTCCAATTTTTAATTTTTTTGTTTTATCAACCATTAATTTAGCAAAATCATCCTTTTTTTTTTCGTGAATATAAAATCTATTTGGAGAAATACAAACTTGACCATTGTTTCTAAACTTGGCTGCGATAGCCATATCAGTAACTTTATTTAAATCCACATCATCAAATACTATGAAAGGAGAGTGTCCACTTAATTCCATAGTTACTCTTTGAACTTTGTCAGCTGCTTGTTTTAAGATTAATTTTCCTACTCTAGTTGAACCAGTTATTGAGATTTTTTTAATAATATCTGATTTAATAAGTTCTTCAGAAATATTTGCAGGATCTCCTGATAATAAGTTTACAACACCTGCAGGAACACCTGCCTCTTTACAAATATCAACTATTTCCATTACACTTCCAGGAGTAATTACGTCTGGCTTAACTATTACTGAGCAACCTGCAGCTAAAGCTGTTGAAATTTTTCTTGATGCTAAAATAACTGGAAAGTTCCAAGGAATTAAAGCAGCGACAACTCCAACTGGTTGATAATAAACGTGTATTCTTGTATTTGGAAAACGGCTCTGATTTGTTTCACCATAGATCCTTTTGGTTTCCTCTGAATTCCATTCAAATATATCTGCAGCTCCATTAATTTCTCCAGGCCCTTCAGTTAATGGCTTTCCCACTTCTAAAGTCATCCATTTAGACAGCACATCAGTTTTTTTTCTTATTAATTCTGAAATTCTTCTTATTATTTTTGCACGTTCCCAAGGAGATGTGTTTCTCCAAATTTTCAAACCTTTTTCAGCAGATTTAAGAGCTTTTTGGACATCTACACTGTTAGCCTTTGAAGCCTTGCCAATAATTTCCTCCGATGCTGGATTAATAACATCGTAAGTTTCTCCGCTAGCAGATTTTTGCCACTTACCGTCAATAAACTGTCCGTATTTTTCGTACATATATTATTGTTGAATAAAGAATGTTAATTAAATAGTTTATATTGAATTTATGAAAAATATTCAACTTACTTGTGCTCACGCTTTAGTTAAATTCTTAATTGCTCAGAAAACTCTTATAGATGGAAAAAAAGTGCCCTTATTTCCTGGTGTCTTCGGAATATTTGGACACGGAAATGTAGCATGTTTAGGTCAAGCTCTTCAGGAAAATCAAAATGAACTTCCTACTTGGCGAGGTCATCATGAACAAAACATGGCCTTAACCGGAATAGCTTATTCTAGAGCTAAAAGAAGAAAACAAATTTTTGTTGCAACTTCGTCAGTAGGTCCAGGTTCTACAAATATGATTACTGCTGCAGCTGTAGCAATGAGTAACAGACTACCAATCCTGTTTTTACCAGGTGATACATTTGCTAATAGAATGCCAGATCCAGTTTTACAACAAGTTGAACACTTTAATAATCCAGGGATAACACAGAATGATGGATTTAAATCTGTTGTAAGATATTTCGATAGAATTACCAGACCAGAACAAATCATTTCAAGTTTACAACATGCAATACAAGTAATGTTAGATCCTGCAGATTGTGGACCAGCATGTATTTCTTTAAGCCAAGATGTTCAAGGAGAAGTTTTTGAATATCCCGAAGAATTCTTTAAGGAAAGAATTCATACGATTAGAAGACCTAGACCAGACGATTTCCAAATAAAAGAAGCAGCTGAACAAATAAAAAAATCAAAGAAACCAATAATTATTGCTGGTGGAGGTATTTTCTATTCAGATGCTACAGAAGAATTGAGTGCTTTTGCTAAAAAACATAATATTCCTGTTACTCAGACAGTAATGGGTTACTCTTCATTGAAAAAAGATCACTCTCATTATTTAGGTACTATCGGTGGCTTAGGAGGAAAAGCAGCAAACAATTTGAGTAAAGAAACTGATACAGCGATTGCTGTTGGAACTAAACTTGCAGATTTTACTACAGGTTCATGGGCTAATTTTGAAAATCCCAATTTTAAATTAGTTTCCATAAACACAGCACGATTTGATGCCAATAAACACATGGGCCAGGCCATTGTTGGTGATGCTAAAGTATCATTATTGGAATTATCACGAGCATTAGGTAGCTGGAAGGCTGATGATAATTGGTATAAAAAATCTAGAACAGAACTGAAAGATTGGGAAGCTTACGTCGATAAAGAAAGCGGACCAACAAACCAAAAACTCCCAAGCTATGCTCAAGTTATTGGAGCTTGCTATAGAAATTCAGATCCTACCGATATAGCAGTGACAGCAGCTGGAGGATTGGTGGGTGAAGTAATACAAGTTTGGAAACCTAGAGAGCTTAATACACATGAAACAGAATGGGGGTTTAGTTGTATGAGTTATGAAATTTCTGGAGCACTTGGCATTAAAATGGCTAATCCAGATAAAGATGTAGTTTCATTTGTCGGAGACGGATCTTATCTACTTTATAATTCTGATATTTACAGTTCAGTAATAACAAATAATAAATTAATACTAATAGTTTGTGACAATGGTGGTCACGCAGTCATTAATAGATTGCAATTATATAAAGGGGGTAAAGAATTTAATTGTTTACTTAAAACTTCAAAGACTCCTAATTTAGTACCTGTAGATTTTGCGAGTCATGCTAAAAGCATGGGAGCAGACGGAGAGCATGTTAATTCTATTTATGAATTAGAAGAGGCTTTTAAAAGAGCAAAAAAATCAAAAAAAACTTATGTAATTTCAATTCATACAGATGGATATCAATGGTTAGAAGGTTCAGCTTACTGGGAAAGTCCTACTCTTGGAATACCTGCTACAGAAGAAAATAAAAATTCACTTAAAGAACATCTTGAAGGCAAGAAAAAACAAAGAAAAGGTGTTTAATCATTATGAATAAAGTTTTTAACGTTGGCCTAGTTGGCTGTGGGCATATTTCTGAAACTTATTTTAGAGCACAAGAATATTTTAATAATATAAAAATCATAAAATGTGCTGATCTAAATAATGAAGTAGCAAGTAAATGTGCTAAAAACTATGGAATAGAAGCTGTAAATCTAGATAATATTTTTAAAGATAAGGATGTTGAAATTATTTTAAATCTTACAATACCAAAAGCACATTACGAAGTATCTGAAAAAGCACTTAATTCAGGTAAACATTCTTATAGCGAAAAACCATTATGTATTAATTTTGAAGATGGAAAGAAACTGTTAGATTTGGCAAAAAAAAATAATCTGTATCTGGGAAGTGCTCCAGACACCTTTCTCGGCGCGGGTATCCAAAAATCAAAAGAGATAATTGAAAATGGAATAATTGGTAAAATAAATTTAGGAAATGCAATTTTCGCATATCCTGGAGTTCAATCCTATCATCCTAGTCCCGAACCTTGGTTTGCAGAAAAAGAAGGTGGTCCTGTTATTGATATGGGACCATACTATATTACAGCTTTGGTTACACTATTGGGATCTGTAAAGTGTGTTACTAGCAGATCAAAAAAAGTATTTGAAGAAAGAGAAATCGGCATAGGTCAACGAAAAGGAAAAAAATTTAAAGTTGAATGTGATACCACTTATGTTTCAACTTTAGAATTTAACGACAATACATTAATTCAAATGACTTTATCTTTTGATGTAAAGGATCATAAAAGAAACCACATAGAATTATATGGCGACAAAGGATCAATTATTGTTACTGATCCAAATATGTTTGGTGGATCAGTATTTACCTGTCTTGAATTAGGAGGTAAATGGACAGAACATGAAACACATAACTTAGAGCTGGGTAAAATAAATATCAAAAGCCAGAGTTCAAGAGCAAATGAATCAGCTACGAATGCAAATTACAGAGGCGCTGGTTTATCTGAAATGGCCTATTCAATAGACAATAAGATTAGTCATATGTGTAATGGTGAACTTTCATTACATGTATTAGATATTATTCAATCTATTATGAAATCAGCACAGTCTAAAAAGACTGAATTCTTATCAACTAAATGTAAAATTCCAACAAGATTTACTCAAGAAAAAATAAAAAAAATTCTTAAATAAAATTATCTCTACCTAATAAAGCAGCTCCTCTTACGCCGCTGGCATCTCCATACAAAGGTTTTAGAAATACTGTTTTTAAATTTGGTTCATTTATTAATTTAGAAGAAAGTAACTTAATTTCATCTAAAAAATCAATTTCATTAGATATACCGCCGCCAAAAACAATAGCATCTGGATCAATAGTTGTAATAATTATAATTAAAGATCTTGCTAATTTATTTTTATAATCATTTATAAAGTTTATTGCATCGGCATCACGTTTTTTATACTTCGAAAAAATTTCTTTTGCAGTTAAATCCTTTTTGAATTTCAACTTAAATTGTTTTTCTATTGATTTACCAGACAGATATCCCTCTACCCTGTTTGAAAAATCTAATTTGTTCTCTGATTTTAAATTAGGAATATTTAAATCTGGCAATTGATTTAAACTCCATTCACCACTTAATCCATTTGATCCAGAAATAATTTTTTTGTTAATTACTAATCCACCCCCACAACCAGAACCAAGTATAATACCAAAAACTGTTTCATAATGACTTGCTGAACCATCATAAGCTTCAGATAAACAGAAACAATTAGCATCATTTTCTAAATAAATATTATTATTAATTTTTTTCTTTAAATCTTGAGTCAAATTTTTACCATTTAACCATTGTGAATTATGAGCATTTTTAATTAGACCAGTTGTTTTATCAGTCGATCCTGGATGACAGATTCCAACATTCAAATTATCTTTATTTTTATTTTCTATATCTTTGACAATAGAAATAATTGAAATTATAGTTTCATTATAATTTTTTGGTGTTGGAATTCTATTTCGTGATAATTCTTTATTACTTTTATCTAACAAGACGTATTCAATCTTTGTAGCACCTAAATCTATACCTATTTGCATTTCTACGAGGAAATTCTATTCATCTCTTTTAGTTCAACTTCCAACTTATCAAGTTCTTCACCACCTGCCATCATACCTAAAAGTTTCTCCCTAGAAATATCTTTTTTTTCATATGTTCCTAAGCTTTTTCCTCGATTAAGCACAGTAAAACTATTTCCTACAGGATAAGCATGATGAACATTATGTGTTATTAAAATTACTGCTAAACCTTGAGAGGCAGCTTTTACAATATATTTTAATACTACAGATGCTTGATGAACACCTAATGCTGACGTAGGTTCGTCAAGAACTAAAACTTTAGCTCCAAAGTAGATAGCTCTACTTATTGCAAGACACTGTCTTTCTCCACCAGACATTGTTCCTACTGCTTGTGACGGATCCCTTACATCAATTCCAATTTGTCCCATTCTTTCTGCAGCAATTTCATTAGCTTTTTCTATATCAAAAGTTTTAAAAAAAGGAGGTCCTTTTAAAGGTTCTCTGCCCATAAAGAAATTTCTTGTAACACTCATTAAAGAAACTAAAGCTAAATCTTGATAAACTGTAGCAATACCAATATCTAAAGCATCCTTTGGACTGTCAAAAACAATCTTCTCTCCTTCAAAAATAATTTCTCCTTCATCAGGTTTATGAACTCCTGCTAGTGTTTTAATTAAAGTTGACTTACCTGCTCCATTATCACCCAACAAGCACATAATTTCACCCTTACGTAGTTTCATAGTAACATTTTTCAGTGCAATTACTTTGCCGAAAAATTTACTAATATTATTAAATTGAACTAAATATTCAGACATTATTTGCTTTCTGTTACTTTTTTTCTAATATAATTATTAAATATTACAGCGATAAGCATCATTGCACCTAAAAAAACTTTAAACCAATCAGTATCTACGTCTGTGTAAAAAATTCCCATAGATACTGTTCCAAAAATAATAGCGCCAAATGCAGCACCAATTGCAGAACCGTATCCACCTGTTAGTAAACATCCACCTACTACAGCAGCTGCAATAGCTTCTAATTCTTTTAAAGTTCCTCTCATAGTATCAGCTGATCCTGCATCTAATACTTGAATAGTGGCAAATATTGTTGCGGCTACAGCTGTTCCAATGAATAAACTTATTTTTACTCTTCCTACTGGGACACCTACATTGTTAGCTCCTTTTTTATCTCCACCAGAGGCGAATATCCAATTTCCATATCTAGTTTTCATAAGTATCCAAGTGGTTAAAATTGCAAGAGCTATAAACCAAATAACTGATGGCGGTATGCCTGTTGCCAAAGGTGTACCGTCAGTTCTTAAATCAATCAAATTCATTGAACCTAGCCATGTAAAAACCCATTTAAATGAGTCTGTAGCAAAAATCCAAGCTATAGGATCATTTTCAATTAAAACTCTTAATCCAGGTACTTGCGTACGACCTGTAATTAATCTTGTTAATGCTAATGTTGCACCTCTTAAGATAAACAACATTGCAAGTGTAACTATAAAAGAAGGCAAACCAGTTCGAACAACTAGTATTCCGTTAAAATAACCAACTAAAACTGCCATTGAAAATGCAAAAATTATACTCATCCATAAAGGCCACCCCCAATAAATAGCTGGGATAGCTATACAAATTCCAGCGAAACCAATCATTGAACCGATCGACAAGTCAAATTCTCCACCAATCATTAACATCGCTGCTGCGATAGCTATAATGCCAAGATTAGCTGATACATCTAAAAAATTTAAAATTCCATAAGCACTAAACATTCCTGTATCTCCGGCGACAATACCAAAAAAAATAAAAACTAAAATTGCACCTCCAAGTGCACCAAGTTCAGGTCTATTTAATAATATTTTAAATTTCGAAATTTTTTTAAGCCTATCATCTTGATTGAAATCAGTTTTACTATCTATACTTTTAGACTTTGTAGACATAATTAAAAAATTAAAAAAAAAGGCCTAGTGAAAAATCACTAGGCCTTTTTAATATATTTCTTATCTATAACCTTGAGCAGCCCATTTAATTACACTTTTAGCGTTTTTAGGTGTAACAAAACCAGGTCCTGTCATAACTACACCAGCTGGCATAGTTCCATATCTCATATATTGAGAAAAGATAGCTATAGGTAAATAACCTTGTAAATACTGTTGTTGGTCAATTAAGAACTCAACTTTTCCAGCAGCAGCAGCTTTAAGCATTCCTGGAGACATATCAAATGTTCCAAGCTTTACGCTTTCAACTTTGCCAGCTGATTCTAATGCTTTTAGAGCAGCTTCACCTGCTAGACCAGCCCCTAAAGTAAGTATAGTGTCATATCCACCACCTAATTTAGCAGCTACAGCTTTTTGAATTTCAGTTGGGTCATTAGATGTTCCTAAAATTTCTACAGAACCTCCGAAACCTTTTTTGAAACCAGCACATCTTCTATCTAAAGCAACGTTACCAACTTCGTGGTTAACACATAATGCTTTTTTTCCACCAGCAGCTTTCATTTTTTGTCCGCCACCTACTCCTGCTTCAAATTCAGTTTGACCAACGTGAGCACTAATACCCAGTTTCATGTAGTCATCTGAACCAGAGTTCATAGAAATTACTGGAATACCTGCAGATATTGCAGCTTTAACAGATTTTCCTAAAGCGGCAGCATCTGGTAAAGTTATTACGATACCTTTTGGTTTTTGAGAAACAGCGTTATCTATTAATTTTGCCATTTCAACCATGTCGAATGTTGCTGGAGCAGTATATTTGCAAGATACTTTCATATCTTTACAAGCTTTATCTACACCATTTTTTGCAACTGACCAGAAAGGGTCATTAGCTTGCCCGTGAGACACAACGATAATATCAACCGCTAAAGCAGCTACTGATGTCATCGCCCATGTTAAAAGAGCAGCAATTGTTAAGTATACTTTTTTCATTATTTCCCTCTTGTTGTTAATTTAATTAGCGCGCATTAAAACAAATTATAAGAGTAAATTCAAAAAAAAACATTTTAGATACAACCTACGGTATACTTAAAAGCTATCGAAAGTATTAGACTTTAATTGTTTTTTTTAATTTTAAAGATTTATATGCCGCATTCGCTAATTTTAAAGCAAGATAACCATCTTTAAATGTAGATCTGGATTTTATTTTATTTTTGTGAAGTAAAATAAGTTCTTTTAATTGTAAATTATAAGAGTCATTATATCTTTCAATAAAAAAATTTAAAAAAGGTTTTTGAGAGTTTGTTTGGCTTGAATTAAAATATTCAGTTGAATTTTCTTTTTTATTACCTGAAATTAACATTCCTTTTTTTCCAAATAATTCAACTCTTTGGTCATAACCAAACGAACAATGTCTTGAATTAGTAATCACACAAATTACACCTCTTTTAGATTTCATGGTAACAACTGCCAATTCATGATCGTTAATTTTATTATAAATTGGCTCAAACGAAGAAGTAAATGCATGCACTTGATCTAACTCATCATTTCCAAGATAAAATCTACATAAATCGAAATCATGTATCATCATGTCTCTAAAAATACCACCTGAAGATTTAAGATATGAAACAGAAGGTGGCGAAGGATCCCTGCTTGTTATTATTATTTTTTCTAATTTTCCAATTTTATTTCTATTTAAACCTTTTTTTGATACTAAAATGACCAGGGTCATACCTTCTATTAAAACCTAATTGAATTTTTGGTTTTATTTTTTTCACTTTTTTTAAAGTTTTGATAATTTTATTGATATTT
>JAOHFJ010000013.1 GCA_028097945.1 Candidatus Pelagibacter sp. | reverse complement strand
TCTAAAATAACTTCTTTAGGGTTAAATAAACCAATTAACATAATAGCAGTTAGTAAAACTTTTTCTATGGATCACATAAAACCATTAATAGATCATGGTCATTTACATTTTGGTGAAAATAAAGTTCAAGAAGCCCAAGTAAAATGGTTAGAAAAAAAAAAGGAAAATAATAATTTAAAACTCCATATGATTGGTAAACTACAAAGCAATAAAGCTAAAGATGCTGTAAAACTCTTCGATTATATTCATTCAGTAGATAGCCCTAAACTTGCTGAAGCTCTTTCTAAACATCAAAAAAATTTGAATAGAAATCTTAATTATTTCATACAAGTAAATATTGGTAATGAGATTCAAAAATCAGGCATTCCAGTTGGGGAGCTAGATGCATTTTACAGTTATTGTACAAACGAAATAAATCTTAAAATTTTAGGCTTAATGGTAATTCCTCCTATTAATCAGGACGTTGATAGATTTTTTAAATCGACAAGTATTTTAAATAAATCTTTAGCACTGGAAAATTTAAGTATGGGTATGTCTTCTGATTATATTGACGCTATAAAATGTGGATCAAATTTTGTGAGAATAGGTAGCTCTATTTTTGGCTCTCGATCATAACTTTAGTATTTTTTTTTAATTCTTTTATAATTTTTAAAAGATGAATTTTTTTTAGTCCTATACAACCTTTAGTCTTTTTATAGTTTTTTTTTGAAACATGAATAAAAATTGCACTTCCTTTATTTTTCACTATAGGACTCATATTATAATTTAATACTAAAATTATATCGTAGATATTGTCCTTCCTATAAAGTTTTTCATGACTAAACCTAGAGGGTAATTTTACAATTTTATTGTATGATTTAGAAAATGGATCGTCACACCATCCCATATTTTTTTTAATAATAATTTTTTTGATTTTAGACTCAAATTTTTTTATTCTATCTTTTCTGTATAAGATGTGTTTTATCTTATAAAGGCCTTTTGGCGTAATTAGATCGCCTTCTTTTTTTTTATTGCCAATTCCCCTTTTACCTACAGAGCATTTTGCTTTATAGTTCCTAATAGTTAAGTAATTTTGCTTTATTATTATATGCATAGATTAAATGTTTTAATTCTAGGTCCTGCCTCCTTCATATCCACATTAAATGAATTAAGGCCTTTTTTAAAGTTTAATGCTTTATTTGAAAATATAAATGCAAATTATAATATTATTTTATTCCATGTTGATGCCTTAAAGGACAAAAAGCAAAAAGAGCTTATCGAGAGTAATGATAATATTAAAATATGTGCTAGAGAAAAAAATAACATAATAGAAAATTGTGATGAATATCTTAATTTGCCAGTGACTTTAAAAGAAATTAATTTTATAGTAGAAAATTCAGCCGCAAAAAAAAAATTTAACAAAAATTCCTTTATAGAAATAAAAAGTTATTTATTGAACAAAAATGAAAAAAAATTTTCCAAATCAGAAAATTTTATTATTCTTACTGAAAAAGAAATTCAACTTCTTGAATTATTTTTAAATAACAATAAGCCGATTTCTAAAGATAAGATTTTATCTTCTGTTTGGAACTATTCGACTGATGCAGACACACATACAGTTGAGACCCACATTTATAGATTAAGAAAAAAAATAGCTGATAAGTTTATGGATAATAATTTTATCAACAATAATAAAGATGGTTATTATCTATGAAGAAAAGAAATAAGATAGCAAAAGACCTTCTTACAATTAAGTATAGAAAGAGAGTGGTTAAACCTAAAAAGGGTAAGGGCAGTTTCAAAAGAAAAAAATAACTTAACTACTTAATCTGGCACCGATAATCTGGATTACTTTTGAAGACATATCCGTTCCAGTTTCTAAACTTTCTTTTATAGACCTATTATTAATATAACCGTGTAAAAAACCACCAGCAAATAAATCTCCCGCACCTGTTAAGTCTTTTATATCAAGATTTTTATTAGCAGGACATTCTATAATTTCATTTTTATTTATCGCCACAGCTCCTTTGTCACCACGTGTGATAATAATTAACTTATTAATTTCTTTGGCAAAGTTGATTACTTCATCAAATTTTTTTACACCAATTAGTGTCATGATTTCTTGTTCGTTAGCAAACGTGATATCTAATTTATTTTTAACTAACTCTAAAAAGTGAGGTTTATGCCTCTCAACACAAAATAAGTCTGACAATGACATTGCAACTTTATTTGAATTATTTATAGCTTTTTCAAATGCCTTCTTTGGCTCGCCCTCATCCCAAAGGTATCCCTCAAGAAATAAGATTTCACTATTCTTAACAGCACTTGAATCAACATCATTTTCATTAATTTTTCCTGCTGTTCCAAGAAAAGTTACCATGGTCCTCTCAGAGTCAGGAGTAATTAATATCAAACAAGTTCCAGTAGAAATTGATTCTTTTTTTTTCGAGTAGAAGAACTGTACTTTTTCTTTTTTTAAACCTTCTTCGTATTTGATACCTAAATCATCATCACTAATTTTTCCAATAAAGCCCACTTCATCCCCTAGTTGTGAAAGACCTACAATTGAGTTTGCTACTGATCCACCAGAAACAGTTTCCTCTATCTTGAGAGTAGATAAAAGTTTTTTAAATTCCGCTTCGTCAACAAGCTTCATTGTACTTTTAGTTAAATTATTTTGAGTAATAAATTTATCTTCAACTTTGCAAATTACATCAACGATAGCGTTGCCTATTCCTAAGATTTTCATTTAAGCTTTTTTTGTTATAATAGGTTTTTTTCTATTTGGATAACAGCTTTTACAAATTTTACAAGCTATTCCATAACAATCTCGGGCTTTACAATATTCTCTTCCATACCAAATTATTTGTAAATGAAGTTTATTCCAGCACTTTTTAGGAAAAACTTTTTTTAAATCCTCCTCTGTTTGAACAACATTCTTTCCACTAGTTAAACCCCACCTTTGAGCAAGTCTATGAATGTGTGTGTCTACCGGAAAAGCAGGAAAACCAAAACCTTGAGACATAACAACACTTGCAGTTTTGTGACCTACACCGGGCAACTGTTCTAATTCCTCATAAGTTTTTGGCACTTTGCCTTTATATTTATCAACTAGTGTTTTTGATAAGTAAAAGATGCTTTTAGCCTTAATTCTAAATATTCCAATTCTTTTTATTAATCTCTCAATTTTTTTTCTACCAAGTTTTACAAAATGTTGAGGTTTATTATATTTTGGGTAAATATTTTTTGTTACATTGTTAACATTTACGTCTGTACATTGTGCTGAAAGAAGAACTGAAACTAAAAGAGTAAAAGTGTTTTTATAATTTAAAGGTATGGGAACTTTAGGATAAGTCTTGTTTAATATCCTTAAAATAGTTTGAGCTTTTTTTTTATTTTTCACTTAAAGTCAAGAAGGTCTCTCATAGAATAAAGACCTGCTTTTTTTGACATAAGCCAAGTGGCAGCAGTTAAAGCGCCTTCCGAATATAAAGCTCTATCAAAAGACTCGTGATTAAGTTTAATAATTTCTTTTCCACTTGAGAATCTCACTTCATGCTCTCCAATCACACCACCTTTACGAATAGAATTAAAATTAATTTTTTTTGCATAGGGGAAAGTTTTTTTATTTAAATATTTTTTTCCAACTAAATTGTAGAAATTCTTATTTTTTCCATCTGCTATACCTTTACCCAACATTAGAGCTGTGCCTGATGGATAGTCTATTTTATTTTTGTGGTGAACTTCATATATTTTGCTAAAAAAGTTATTTCCAAGGGATCTTGAAGCGATTTCAGTTAAATACATCAATAAATTTACCCCTAAACTCATGTTACCTGCTTTAAGTATAGGAATTTTTTTTGAAAACTTTTTTATTAAATTTTCTTCTTTTTTGGAAAAACCTGTTGTGCCAATAACTACTCTTTTCTTTAATTTAGATGCAATTTTAAGAATTTCTAGGGTACATTTAGGTACAGTAAAATCTATAATTACGTTGGATTTATTAAATGCATCAATGCTATTTCTGGATGGTTTTAACCCAGAAATTTTTTTATTAATTAATCTGTTTTCTGTTAGAGAAATTAATTTAAAATTTCTATTTTTTTTAGAGGACTTGATGAGCTGTTGACCCATTCTTCCCATGCATCCTGAAATAGATAAATTTATTTTTTTCATAAGCTAATAAAATAAATTATTACTATAATAAATAACGTAATTATAGCCCAAATAGATAAATTTCTTAAAAATTCTTTTAATTTATAATTTGTGGAAAGAAAGCTGGGCAAAATTAAAATTAATACTGCAATAAGAAAAATTGCAGACATTACTTGATCAGTGTTCATCTAGTACTAGGAATTGCTCCAAAACTTTTTGGCTTTTTCAAAAAAACTTTTGATAACTGGATCAGGTTTATTACTTTCTATTTCATTAAATTCTTCAAGGATCTCTTTTTGTTTTTTTGTCAACGAAGTTGGAACTTGAGTATTTATTCTTATATATAAATCTCCAAAAGCACCTCCTCTTAAAACCGGCATCCCTTTACCTCTAAGCCTGAATTGTTTACCATGTTGTGTGCCAGCAGGAATTTTGATTTTCGATTTACCCCCGTCAATTGATGGAACCTCAACTGAAGTTCCAAGTGCAGCACTTGTAAATGAAATTGGAAGTTCATAGTATAAATTCTCGTCTGCTCTTTTAAAGATATCATGATTATCTATAGATATGAATAAATAAAGATCTCCACTTGAACCACCTTTTGATCCAGCTTCACCTTTACCAGACACTCTTATTCTTGTGCCATCATCTACACCTTTAGGAATTTTTACAGTTACATTTTCATTTGATTGTACTTTTCCGTTACCACTGCATTTCTGGCAAGGATCATTAATCATTTCTCCGTATCCGCTACATTGAGGGCAAGTTTGTTGAACGGTAAAAAAACCTTGATTGGTTCTTACTTTTCCTCTTCCAGAGCAATAGTCACATCTAACAGGTTTTGAACCTTTTGCTGCACCACTTCCAGAGCAAGAAGAGCAAGCTTTGTAAGTTGTGTACTTAACGTTTTTTTGAATACCTTTATAAGCTTCTTCTAAATCGATACTAACATCATATCTTAAATCATTTCCTCTGTTGCTTGACCTTCTAGTTGAGCCACCTCCACCAAAATCACTGAAAAAGTCCTCAAAAATATCTGAAAAGGATGAAGTATCGAAACCTCCAAAACCCTGACCTCCACCACCTCCTCCCTCAAAAGCAGCATGACCGAACTGATCGTAATTAGCTTTCCTCTTTTCGTCTGATAGAATGTGATAAGCTTCGCTTGCTTCTTTAAATTTTTCTTCGGAAGATTTGTCGCCTTTAGTTTTATCTGGATGATATTTGAGAGCTAGCTTTCTATAAGCTTTTTTAATATCGTCTTTTGATGCAGATATTGGTACACCTAAGACATCATAACAATCTCTTTTGGTCACAGGACGTCTCCTTTATTTTCTTAGGCGCTTTTTTCTTTATCTTCTTCTTTTTCTTTTACGTCTTCAAAATCAGCATCAACTACGTTATCTTTGTCATTAGGTTTGGCATCTTTTGGACCTTCAGGTTTACCTGCTTCAGGTTTTTGTTGGCTCTTATAAACCGCTTCACCTAATTTCATAGAAACTTGAATTAAACTTTGTGTTTTTTTCTTAATGTCTTCTAAGTCCGTACCCTCTAAAGATTTCTTAAGATCAACAATGCCATTTTCGATAGCTTTCTTTTCCTCTGCTGAAATTTTATCTCCATGTTCTTTTAAACTTTTTTCCGTTGAAAAAATAAGACTATCTGCTTGATTTCTAGCATCTACACTCTCTCTTTTCTTTTTATCTGCTTCTTTATTTGCCTCAGCATCTTTAACCATTTTATTAATCTCTTCATCAGATAATCCACCGGAAGCTTGAATTTGTATTTTCTGCTCTTTTCCCGTCCCTTTATCTTTAGCTGAGACGTTCACTATGCCGTTAGCGTCGATGTCAAAAGTGACTTCGATTTGAGGTGTTCCTCTTGGTGCTGGAGGTATACCTACTAATTCAAAATTTCCTAAAATTTTATTATCTGCTGCCATTTCCCTCTCACCTTGTAAAACTCTAATTGAAACTGCAGGCTGATTATCCTCTGCAGTTGAAAAAACCTGACTTTTTTTAGTTGGTATTGTTGTATTTTTTTCAATTAATTTAGTAGACACTCCACCCAAAGTTTCAATTCCCAAAGAAAGAGGCGTTACATCTAAAAGCAATACATCTTTAACATCGCCTTGGAGCACTCCTCCTTGAATAGCTGCACCCATTGCAACAACTTCGTCAGGATTTACACTTTTGTTTGGTTCTTTTCCAAAAAAGTTTTTAACAGTTTCGATAATTTTAGGCATTCTTGTCATACCACCAACAAGAACAACTTCATTAATTTCTGCTGCTGAAAAACCTGAGTCTTTTAAAGCAATTTTACTAGGCTCCAATGTTCTTTCAACTAATCCTTGAACTAAAGCCTCTAATTTTGCTCTAGTAAATTTTAAATTTAGATGTTTAGGTCCAGTTTTGTCAGCTGTTATAAATGGTAAATTTATTTCAGTTTGCGCTGCTGACGAAAGTTCAATCTTTGCTTTCTCCGCTGCTTCTTTTAATCTTTGAAGTGCTAGTTTATCATTTTTTAAATCTATGCCATTGTCTTTTTTAAACTCTCCTGCTAGGTATTCAACGATTGCATCATCAAAATCTTCACCACCTAAGAAGGTGTCACCATTTGTAGACTTTACCTCAAAAACTCCATCTCCAATTTCTAAAATTGAAATGTCAAAAGTCCCTCCACCTAAATCATATACGGCTATTTTTTTTCCACCTTTTTTATCTAAACCATAAGCTAGTGATGCTGCAGTTGGCTCATTAATTATTCTTAAAACTTCAAGACCAGCTATTTTTCCAGCATCTTTTGTTGCTTGCCTTTGTGAGTCATTAAAATAAGCCGGGACAGTTATAACTGCTTTAGTTACAGCTTGACCTAAATATTTTTCAGCAGTCTCTTTCATTTTTTGTAATACAAAAGCAGAGATTTGAGCTGGTGAGTATTTTTTACCTTTGCCCTCTACCCATGCATCGCCATTTTCTGATTTCACAATATTGTATGGAACCTTTGAAATATCTTTTTGAACTGAAGGGCCATCAAATTTTCTTCCGATAAGTCTTTTTGCGGCAAATATAGTGTCACCTGCATTGGTTACAGCTTGTCTCTTCGCAGGCTGGCCGACTAATTTTTCTTCATTCTCTAAAAAAGCTACTACAGAGGGTGTAGTTCTAGCTCCTTCAGTATTTTCTAATACTTTAGCTTGGGAACCATCCATGATGGCTACGCATGAATTTGTTGTTCCTAAGTCTATTCCTATTACTTTGCTCATTGTTTAATTCCTATTCGTTATTAGATATGGGTGCTATTTTTCTATCTACAAGGCTATTTTTCCTCATTTTTATCTTTATTTTCCTGATCTTTGGAGTTTTTTTTCTTTGAAACACTTACCATGGCTGGTCTTAATAGTCTCTCTCCAAGTAAGTATCCAGCCTGAATTTCGAGGAGGATAGTGCCTGGATCTACTTTATCATTTTCTACTTCTGACATTGCTTGATGAAAATTAGGATCAAATTTTTTATTTTGAGACTCTATTTTTTTAATGTTGTTTTTTTCAAATATAGAAATTAAATCTTTTTCAATAATATTAATATTATCTAAAAATTTATCTAAATCTTCATTACTTTTTAGTTTTTCATCATTTTTAATAGCTTCTTTAGCTCTTTGAAGGTTGTCTAAAATAGCTAAACTTTCTTTTGCAAAATTATATGAACCAAATTCAAAAGCATCTTTAATTTCTTTTTCAAATCTTCTTCTTTGATTTTCAATCTCGGCTAAAGAACGTAATAGTTTATCTTCAGCATCTTTAAGTTTTTCCTCAGTAGTTTTTTCCTTAACTTCTTCATTCTGATTTTTATCCGATGAATTAGCTTCGGTTAGACCATTTTCTTCATCTGAATTATGATTTTTTTTAATATTTTCTTCTTTATTATTTGCGCTCATTTAACTTGCTATATAGTAAGTACTTATTAAATTACTAGGCTATTTATGAAAAAAATTTTAATAGGGACCCATAATAGAGGGAAATTTAAAGAAATTGCCCATTTAATCTCAAAAAAATATAAAAAAATATCTCCCGTTTCTCTAAAAATTAAAAGTCCAAAGGAAACAGGCAAAACATTCGTTTCTAATTCAAAACTTAAAGCAAACTTCTTCTCCAAGTATGTGAATTATCCAGTCATATCAGATGACTCCGGACTATGCATTCAAGCATTGAAGGGCAAACCAGGAATTCACTCCGCACGATTGGCCAAAAAACATGGTAGTTTTTTTCAAGCTATGAAATTTATTTTGAAAAAATTAAAAAAAAAAAAAATTAGAAAAGCAACTTTCGTATGTAGTCTTTCATATAAGGATAAAGATAAGATAATTAACGTTGAAGGGAGGCTGAAGGGTAAAATATCAACTAAAATTATAGGTAAAAATGGATTTGGATATGATCCAATCTTTATTCCTTTTAATGAAAAAATAACATTTGGACAAATGTCAAAAAAAAAGAAGATTAGAATGGATCATAGATTTATCGCATTCAAGAAACTTAAAAAAAAAATTAGAATTTTATAAATCTTTTACTATCAGTTTTATAAATATCTAATCTTTGTATTACCTTTCCATTTTTGAAACTAAATGTTCCTATTTTGCCTTTAATTTCATTTTTAAATGAAAAGTCATTTATTGAGTTAATCTCACCATTCTTTTTCCAAGCATAATAAATAAGACCTAAAGCATCGTATGCCAGTATTGTAATTTCATTTGGATATATTTTAAATTTTTTAAAATATTTATTATTGTATTTTTTAAACTCTTTATAGTTTACAGAAGGATAATATAAATTTTTGATAGTATTTTCATAAAATATACTTTCATCAAACCATTGATTGATTGTGGTAAACAAAACATTTTCTTGTTTTACGTCTGTATAGACTAAGGAGGTTAAAACACTTTTTAAATTATTTCCAAAATCAATAATAATTACCGAGTCAAAGTTAACGTTTCCTAAAGTGTACAATTGTTCCAAACGCTCTAATTCTTTTATAGATTGATCATCTTCCTTATCTTCAAACATTTTTTTTCTTAATTTCAAGTTTCTTTTTCTTTGAGAGTAATTGGTTAAGGTTTCAATTTCCCCAGTAAGAACCTCAGGGTTTGAACTGTAAGTAAACGTTTTGATATTTTGTAAATTGAGATTATTTAATTTTTTTTCGATAAAACTCAAATAATTATTTTTTGGGTACATAATTATTGTTTTTGTTTTTTTTTGTTTTTTTATAAATTTCATTAAAGCAATTAGTTGAGACTCTAAACTTACTCCTATACTAATAATATTATTAGAGAATTCTGGATTTATATTTGACGGAGAAATAAATACTAAATCATTATATTTTTTTACTTGATCAAATTCTTCAAATGTAATGGGACCGATTATAATTTTAATCCCTTTTGATCTCATTTCATCAATAGCTAAATCAATTTTTTCCTTATCATTAAAGCCAGAGTCTTTTGGTACAATTACTACGTTCTCGTCATTTATTTCTTCCAAAGCTAATTGTAATGAATATAAAAGAGATGTGCCGATTTCACTGTAAGGACCAGAAAGAGGTGCTAGCAATCCAACTGTGAGTGTTTTATTATTTTCGTTACTTGATAGATTAGAATTTAAAAAAAATAGTATATAAAATATTGATAATAAAATTTTACTTTTCATTATGAAACTTCTTTCAAACCACTTATATATTGTTTCTACGCCTATTGGAAACCTCGATGATATCACTTTAAGGGCTATAGAGGTTTTAAAAAATTCAGACATAATTCTTTGCGAAGATACTAGACGATCAATTAAATTATTAAGCCATTATAAAATAAAAAAAAAGTTAATTTCTTACCATAAATTTAATGAACGAAAACAATTAACTAGTATTATAAAATATTCTAAAGAGGGCAAAATTTTGTCTCTTGTATCAGATGCTGGAACACCATTATTATCAGATCCAGGAAGAATCTTAGTAAACGAGTGCGTAAAAAATGGAATACAAGTAACTCCTATTCCTGGAGTTTCTTCAATTACTGCGTCCTTAAGTGTTTCAGGTTTCAAAGATCAATTTTTGTTTTACGGTTTTTTACCAAAAACTCAAAATGAGTTAGAAAAAACTCTAATGAGCTTATCTCAAAATATATACACTCAAGTGTTTTTCATTCCCTCAAAGAAATTAAATTTTTACATTGATAATTTTAAGAAGTTCTTTTCTGGAAGAAAAATATTAATAGCAAAAGAAATTTCTAAAATTCATGAGTCTTTTATAAGAGAGGATATAGATAATTTGAAAACATTAAAAAATCCTGTTAAGGGAGAATTAACAGTAGTTATCTCAGAAAAAAATACGCTGGTAAAAATCTTTGATGAAAAAAAAGTTGTGAATAAAATAAAAAAATATCTAAAAAAGTATAGTTTGAAAGATACTGTTAATTTAATTTTAGAAACTGAAAAAATAAACAAAAAAAAAATTTACAATTTGTGTTTAAAAATTAAAAATGAAAAAAATTCTTAGTTTCACTATAATTTTTTTTTTAATGTCTTGTACATCTGCCTCTCAATTTGGAGCTGGAGTTAATATTACTTTCGACCCAAGAACTATTGGAATGCAAATTGATGATACTATTATGCAGAAAAACCTGTCTGCAAGATTAGCACTAGCTGATAAGAAATATTTTTTATCGATACAGTCTGAAGTTCTTGATGGAAGAATTTTTTTATCAGGAAAAGTTGATGAACCAGAGGAAAAAATAAAGATAACAAAAATGGCTTGGGAAACCAATGGAGTTCGAGCTGTAAAAAACGCTATAACTATTAAAGGTCAAAGTAATTTTAAAAGTACGGCAAAAGATATACTAATTACTAGCCAATTAAGAACAGCTCTAATCTTTAATAAAAAAACAAAAGCTAGAAATTACACTTTAGAAACAGTTAACAAAAATGTTTATATTTTTGGCATCGCAATGGACGCAGAGGAAAAGAAGGAAGTAATTAACGAAGCAAATAAAATTTATGACGTAAAAGAGATTATTCCCTCAATTTATCTAGCTTCCGAATTGAGTAGAACTAAACTTTAATTTGAATAATCGATAACATCTGACGAGTAAGCGGCTATGGATGCAAGATTTAAAATTTCTGAAGTACTAGCTCGCAAAGGCGCGACTTCTATAGGTTGACCTAATCCGATTAATAAAGGTCCAATGTTTTTACCTCCACCAAAAACTTTCATTAGTTTAGTTGAAATTGCTGCACTATGCAAAGCAGGCATTATTAAAACATTAGCATTACCAACTATTTTTGAAAATGGGTAAATTTCTTTGTAGATTGGATTTAAAGCTACATCAGGCTGCATTTCACCATCAAAATCAAAATCAACTTTTTCTTTTTTTAATTTTTCAATTGCGTCTCTCACATGTCTAGTATTTCTAGACAAAGGTTTTCCGAAAGTAGAATGTGATAAGAAAGCTACTTTAGGCTCAAAACCAAATAAACGAGCAATCCGCACACATGATTTAGATATGTTAATTAATCTCTCAGCTGAAGGTAATTCGGTTACGTTAGTATCCGCTACAAGAATAGTTTTTCCTTTTGAAACAATCATTGTCATACCAAAAATTTTTTCCCCTGGTCTAGCGTCTACAACCCTTTTTAATTTTTCAATTGAGGCGGCATAATGTCTTATATTTCCGGTTACCATTGCATCAGCATCTTTGCATGCAATCATTGAAGATCCCCAAGCAATTCTATCGTTTCTTACCAAACGATCTACATCTCTTTCTAATTGACCTTCTCTTTGAAGTTTTTTGTATAGATGTTTGACATATTTCTCTCTCTTTTCTTTATCCGTAGAATTAACTATTTGAATTTTATAATTTTCATCCAATCCTATTTTTTTTAATTGTTCTTTAACTCTATTTTCAGCTCCAATTAATATTGGAATACCCAACCTATTTCTTCCAAATTCGATTGCTGCTTTAAGCATATTTTCATCCTCACCTTCAGCAAATATTACTCTTTTAGGATTTTTTCTTACTTTTGCGTTTATACCTTGCATAATTGACATTGATGGATCTAATCGATTTGACAATTGATCTTTATATAATTCAATGTCCTCTATTTTTTTTCTAGCAGCCCCACTTTTCATTGCCGCCTCTGCAACAGCAGCTGGAATTACACTTATTAATCTTGGATCAAATGTCGAAGGGATAATATAATTTTTTCCATATCTTGGACGGTCTCCGCCATAAGCTGCAACTACTTCGTCTGGAACATTTTCCCTGGCTAATAAAGCTATAGCATTTGCTGCCGCTACTTTCATTTCTTCGTTAATCGCTTTTGCTCTCACATCAAGCGCTCCTCTAAAAATATATGGAAAACCAATTAGATTATTCACTTGATTAGGATAATCAGAACGACCTGTAGCAATAATTGCATCATCTCTTACTTCTTGAATTAACTCTGGTTTTATTTCAGGATCAGGATTAGCGCATGCAAATATAATAGGGTTTTTGGACATAGATTTAACCATCTCTTTGCTAACAACATCTTTAGCTGATAAACCAAGAAAAACGTCAGCATTTTTCATTGCTTCGGTAAGCGTTCTAAAATTTGTATCAATAGCAAAAGCAGATTTGAACTGATCAATATTTTTTCTTCCTTTATAAATGACACCTTTACTATCGCACATTATTATATTTTCATTCTTAACTCCTGAGCTTTTAAATAAATTTGCACATGCTTGAGCCGAAGCCCCTGCTCCATTGACTACTACTTTTACATCAGAAATTTTTTTATTTGAAATGTCTAAAGCATTAATCAAAGCCGCTGTTGTTATAATAGCAGTTCCGTGTTGATCATCATGAAAGACAGGTATATCTAATGTTTCTTTTAATTTTTGCTCAATAATAAAACAATCAGGAGCAGCAATATCTTCAAGATTTATTCCACCAAATGTTCCACTTATATTTTTTATAGTCTCAATAATTGAGTTGGCATCATTATTATCAATTTCAATATCTATAGAGTCGATATCGGCAAAGCGCTTAAATAAAACAGATTTTCCTTCCATTACAGGTTTAGATGCTAAAGATCCAAGATTTCCTAAACCCAATATTGCAGATCCATTACTAATAACTGCAACTAAATTTCCTTTACTGGTGTAATCATACGCAAGCTCAGGATTTTTTGATATTTCTTTAACAGGTGCTGCAACGCCAGGTGAATAAGCTAGGGATAAATCCCTCTTTGTTGTTAGCGGTTTTGACGAACCGATCTCAATTTTGCCTGACTTACCTTTTATATGAAAATCAAGTGCTTCTTTATCTGAATAGTGGTCTATTTCTGTTTTTTTTGGCATTTAGTTAAATGAGTATGTAATATAAAAAATGATAATTCACTAAAAATTTATGGCCTAATTAAGAATTTATGAACTTATTATCTTCAGCATCAATATTTAGTTTTTTTACATTAATTAGTAGAATTTTGGGTTATCTGCGAGATATTTTAATAGCAATATTTTTAGGAACATCAATTTTTGCTGACGCTTTTTTTGTTGCATTTAGATTACCAAATACTTTTCGACGATTATTTGCTGAAGGAACATTTAACGCAGCATTCATACCAAGTTATACATCTGCAAGAATTGAAGATAAAAAAAAAGGAAAAAAATTTGCAGACGACGTTTTAAGTTCCTTGTTGTTAATTTTATTGTTTATAGTCACAATAGTAGAAATTTTTACTCCGTACTTAATTTACATCATTGCACCAGGTTTTTCTGAAGATCAAATCAAATTTAATTTAGCTATTGAACTTACAAGAATTACATTTCCTTTTTTGTTATTTGTAAGTCTTTCATCCTTTTTTGCTGGAATACTTAACTCAAATAATAAATTTGCTGCTGCAGCTGCTGCACCTATCATTTTAAATGTAGTCTTAATTTTTAGCTTAACCCACTCTTTCATACTAGGGTTAGATTATGCAAAACAGCTTTCTTATGGTGTTACTATAGCAGGTGCAATCCAATTAATTTTTTTAATTTATGTAACTAAGAGATTTTATAAGCCTACTCTAAATTTTAGTTTAATTCTAAACAGTAAAGTAAAATTCTTTTTTAAAAAACTATTACCGAGTATTTTGTCTTCAGGTGTTACGCAAATAAATATTTTAGTTGGAACAATTATTGCTTCTTTTCAATCTGGTGCTGTATCTTATTTGTATTATGCTGATAGAGTTTATCAAATTAATCTTGCTATAGCAGGAATAGCTGTCGGAACAGTTTCTTTACCAGTTCTTTCTAAAGCTTTTAAAATGAAAAACTTAAAAAAAATTTCAAATATTCAAAATAAATCTTTTGAGCTTTCGCTTCTTTTTTCAATTCCTGCAGCTTTCGGATTAATTTTAGCATCAAATGAAATAGTAAATGCGTTATTTGGATATGGATCATTTTTAGAAAAAGATGTGGAAATGACAGCCGTTGCATTAAAGTTTTTTGGATATGGAGTTCCAGCATTTGCATTAATAAAAATTTTATCTAATTTCTTTTTTGCAAGAGATAACACCAAAACACCTTTTTATATTTCTGTATTAATTGTTTTTTTAAACATTTTGATTAGTGTTAGTTTCTTTAATAAAATTGGATTTATAATTATCCCAATTGCTACTTCGATTTCAACTTGGGTTGGAATAGTAAGAAAATTTTGTTATTAAAAAATCAATTAATGATAAATTTTATCAAGATATTGATTTCAACAATCATAATGTCGTCCATATTGCTAATTTCTTTAGACAAGTTCGCAATTTATTTAGACTATGGTTATAATTATAAAGCTGTTTATTTAATATCAATTGTTAGTTTTGTTGGTATGTTTTATTTATTATCATGTTATTTATTTGGAATATTAAAACTTAAAAATTATAAAACAAATTGATGAGTAAAAAAAAATTAGTATTTTCAGGTGTTCAACCAACCGGAAATCTTCATTTAGGAAATTATTTAGGAGCGCTTAAGAACTTTGTTTCATTACAAAAAGAGATGGAATGCATTTATTGTGTAGTTGATTTACACGCTATTACTGTTTTTCAAGATCCCAATCACTTACATGATAACGTGTTAGAAACTACGGCGAGTTTTTTAGCAACCGGTTTAGATCCTAATAAAAGTATAATTTTTAATCAATCTTCAGTTTCTGGTCACGCAGAGCTCGCTTGGATTTTAAACTGTGTATCAAGAGTCGGCTGGCTAAATCGAATGACACAATTTAAAGATAAAGCTGGATCAGATAAAGAAAAGGCAAGTGTTGGACTTTATATATACCCCAATCTTATGGCTGCAGATATTTTACTTTATAAAGCTACTCATGTCCCAGTTGGAGCAGATCAAAAACAGCACTTAGAATTATCTCGTGATATAGCTCAGAAATTTAACAACGATTTTAATTGTAAAGATTTCTTCCCTTTACCAGCACCATTGATATCTAAAAACATTTCTAGAATTATGAGCTTAAGAGACGGGACAAAAAAAATGAGCAAATCTGAGGAGTCAGATTATTCAAGAATAAATTTAAAAGATACTGCTGATGAAATAAATAAAAAGATAAAAAAGGCCAAATCAGACTCTGACTCAATACCCGGAGAGATAAAGTTATTAGAAAAAAAACCGGAAGCTTTAAATCTTTTAAATATTTATTCTGAATTAACTAAAACAAGTTTAGAAAATATTATTTCAAAAATGGCAGGACAAGAATACTCTTTTTTGAAAACAAAATTAGCAGAAGTTTTAATTGATGAAATAACTCCTGTTGGAAAAGAAATTCAAAAACTACTTAAAGATAAGTCGCACTTAAAAAATATACTAAAAAAAGGCAGTGAAAAAGCTAATATAATTGCTGAGGAAAACCTTAAGATTGTACGTGAAAAAGTAGGTTTGATATAATATAAAGCTTTAATGATACAAATAGAAACTACACCTAATCCGGACTCTTTAAAGTTTTTGTCTGAAAAGAAGCTATCAGCTATTGGCACCGAAGAATTTAAAAAAGAGAAAAAGAATGAAATTAAAATTCCTTTTGTAAAAGAATTATTAAATTTTAAAGGTGTAGAACTGATTTTATTATCAGAAAAATTTCTCTCAGTTAAAAAAACTAGAGAAGTTTCATGGAATGAGTTAAAACCAATGATTATTTCTCACTTAAACGACTATTTTGAAAAAAATAGTGATCCAATACTTAAGGAAGACAAAAAAACAGCTGAATCTAACAAGAATAATAGTGAAACTGTGAATAAAATTATTGAAGTTTTAGATACTAAAATACGTCCAGCTGTGGCAAGAGATGGAGGAGATATAAAGTTTATATCCTTTGAAAAAGGAGTTGTGAAAGTACAGTTACAAGGAAGCTGCTCAGGTTGTCCAAGTTCTTTGATGACTTTAAAACAAGGGGTTCAAAATCTTTTAAAACACTACGTAAAAGAAGTTAACACGGTTGAAGCTGCACAATGAAAAAAAAATTAAGTTATAGAGATAAATTAGTTGAACTTGCGTATATCTACGACGTGAAAGAAATTAAAGATTATGAAAAAAGTAGAAAAAATTTAACTTCAGGTCAATTAGAACTTATTCTTAAAAAAAATAAAATTACTATTCCAAAAGATTTTAAATCAAATTTTTTAAGAGATAATATTTTTAAACCTGTTGGAAAAATAAAATCAAATCTAAGAGAATATAAAGAAAATAAAATTAAAGATAAGAATAGGGCAATAAGAAAGTTAGAAAATTTTAAACTTGATACAAATAGAAAAATCAGTCGAACTTTTAAAGATTTATGGACTCAACTCGGGAAAATAGGTTTAAATTTTTTAAATATTATTCCAAAGCTTGGTAAGGTAATTTATGAATTTTTTGGAAATTTGTTTACTGATTTATTCCACGGAATTTACAAACAACAAATAG
This sequence comes from Candidatus Pelagibacter sp., assembly GCA_028097945.1. The sequence goes on along the minus strand of JAOHFJ010000013.1, from coordinate 5,531 downwards.
AACCTCAAAAAGCCAAAAGGGTAATAATTGCTATTGCATCTGTAGCCGTTATAACAACTATCGCCTTCAGTGGTGTCAATTACTTATATGATGGTGAATTATCAAAAAAACCAGAAATAACTAAAGAATTGAAGAAACCTGAAATTAAGAAAGAGGTGAAAAAACCGGAGATAAAAAAAGAGGTAAAAAAGCCTGAAATTAAGAAACCAGATAACAAGAAAGAAGCAAAAAAATTAAAAAAAAAACCTAAGCTGGAAGTGAAAAGAAAAAATGTAGATGAAGTAATTTTACCCAATTTAAATTTAAAAACTGAGACAGTTTTAAATCTTTTTAAAGACGTCGAATATGATCTGGGTAAAGTACGAACACAAAAATTGGTTAAACCTATTTATTTTACCCAGTTTCCAAGAGATCTTGATGCTTTACAGAGTACTAAATTAAAGAAGGAAACATTTATTAAAATTGTCTTACCTTTAATTGTTGCTGAAAATGAAAGAATTCTTGCTGACAGAGAGAAACTATTAACTGTAAGCAAAAAAAAATTCACCACAGATTTAGAAAAACAGTGGCTTAGACAAAAATTATTAGAATACAAGGTTAAAAAAGGTGATTTGAAAGAATTAGTTGCTCGAATGGATATCATACCAACATCAATAGCTCTTGCCCAAGCAGCTAAAGAAAGTGGATGGGGCACTTCAAGATTTGCCTTAGAGGGGAACGCTATTTTTGGACAATGGACTTGGAGTGGCCAAGGAATTGCGCCATTGGATAGAGAAAGTAATAAAAATCATAAAATCTTGAAATTTCCAATCTTGAGGGCTTCCGTAAAAGCTTATCAAAATAATCTTAATACTCATAAAAGCTATTTAAAATTTAGACAAAAAAGATTAGCTCTTAGAGATAAAAACAAAAAAATTAAGGGATTAGAGTTAACTGAAACATTAAATAATTACGCACAAACAGGTTCTGAATACACAAAAATATTAAATCAGATTATAAAACAAAATAGATTGATGGATTTTGAACCAGTACGATTAGTAAATTCAGTTAAAAAAATCGAATTATCCTCTTAAGTTATTTTTCACCTATTACAAATTGAATTCCCAGCCAGCGCCATAAACCGCTAGGATCTCTTAGGGAGCAATTGATTCTGCCTCTTTCCCCAACAAATTTTTCGTCAATTATTATCGAAAGTGTATTAGAATTTTCAAAATTAATATTTGATTGTCTCCATTTACCACCTTCATTAGAATAGCAGTTTACAGATTTAAGATTTTTAATATCTTTATAGAATTCAATTTTCACATTAGGTGGATTTTTGATTTGTGTGAGGTATTTTTCATCAGGAAAAATCTCTTTAAATTTGAAAGGAAGTGTTTTAGTCAAAGATTTAAATCTTTTAACCTCTCCATATTTTTCATTAATTGGGTATCGAGGAAGTTCATAAAAATCTTTTGTTTCATCCATCACGCCAGAATGTTGACCAAAGGCATACTTAAAACCAAAATCTTTAATTATATTTTTAAAATCATTACTGTATTCTCCAAAAGGATAAGAAAAAAAATTAGAATTTTTCCCCAAATTTTTATTAAAAATAGAAATAGATTTAGAAATATCTTCCTTGATTAATTTATTACTTACATCTGCGAGATATTCATGTGAATGACTATGGTTACCAATTTCTACAAAATCTTCTTTGCTTAACTCTCTTATTTGATCCCACGTCATATAATTAAAAGCTCCAACTTCACGTGTACTTACAAATAAAATAAAGGGTATTTTTTTTTCTTTTAAAATAGGCCAAGCATTTTCATAAAAAGAAGAAAAACCATCATCAATTGTTAAAAGTATTTTTCTTTTAGACTTATTGTTTTTTAATTCCTCTTCAAAATTTTTTGGGTTCACAAAACTTATTCGGTTTTCTTCAATAATTCTGATGTGTTCTTCAAAATCTTTCAATCTGATGTTGGTAGATGGATACTTGTTTTCTTCAAACCTATGATACATTAATGAAATGATACCAAAATCTTCAATACTAGAGACTAGATTTTTTGAAAATAAATTGTTTTGAAATATGAAAATAGTTATAACTATATTTATGATTAAAAATTTCCTAATTTTAAATTTCATTGGTAAAAATGATAAAATTGGCTTAATGGTTGATAACAAATTTTATACTCATATTTTTGATCAAAAACATAACAATGAACAATTAGTATCAAGCATATTAAATTTGATAAAAAAATACAAAGCAAATATTAATAGTAATTTTTCAATACTTGTAAACAGTGGTCCGGGAAGCTTTTCTTCACTAAGGGTTTCTCTAGCAGTAGCAAAAGGAATGAAAATATCAAAAAAAATTAATTTATTTGGATTTAAAAATGAAGATCTTGGCCAATTTAGCCCTGCTAATATTGAACTTTTAATAAGAAAAAAACTGACACAAAAAAATTTGATTAAACCCTTATATATAAGTTAGATTAATTTTATGAATTCAATTGAAGATAAATGCAGAAAAAAAGGTGTTAGACTCACAGATCAAAGAAAAGTGATTGCACAGATTATGTCGGAGTCAAATGACCACCCAGATGTAGACGAATTACATAAAAGAGTAAGTTCTATTGATAAAAAAATTAGCATAGCGACAGTCTATAGGACTGTAAAACTATTTGAGGAAGCAGGAATTTTAGAAAAACATGATTTTAAAGGCGGTAAAGCCAGATATGAACAATCTCCAGATGAACATCATGATCATTTAATAGATATTAATAGTGGAGAAATAATTGAGTTTGTAGATAAAGATATTGAAAAGCTTCAAAACGAAGTTGCAAAAAAATTAGGTTACAAACTAGTTGACCATAAACTTGAACTTTACGGATCAAAAATTAAAAAATAATTTGCCAAAAAAAATTTTTATTAAAACTTTGGGATGTCAAATGAATGAATATGATAGCAATCGTATTCTAGATTTAACCAAAAAAATTAATTACTCACCTACAAGTAATTTAATTGAAGCAAATTGTTATATTTTAAATACTTGTCACATTAGAGAAAAAGCTACTGATAAAGTTTATCATGAGATCGGTAGATTAAAAAAAGAATTTAGAAATAAAACTAAACCAATTGTCTTAATTGCAGGCTGCGTAGCTCAAGCAGAAGGCGACATTTTACTAAATAAGGAGAAGTATATAGATGCTGTTATAGGTCCACAATCTTACCATAAAATTAATGATATGATAACGAGGTTAGAAACAAATCAAAAGCCAATAAATTTTACAGAATTTGATGTAATAGAAAAATTTGATAGTTTAAACTCTTTAAAAAACTCTGATAATAAAATTTCTTCATTTTTAACTATTCAAGAAGGTTGCGATAAATTTTGTAAATTTTGCGTTGTTCCTTATACACGAGGAACGGAATTTTCAAGATCGATTAAAGAATTAGTTTTAGAAGCTAACAATTTGGTTAAAAATGGATCGAGAGAAATTAATTTGCTTGGTCAGAATGTTAATGCTTATAACTACCAAGGAAATAGACTTTCAGACTTGATTAAAGAAATTTCTAAAATTAAAGATTTGCAAAGAATTAGATATACCACATCGCACCCAAGAGATTTTACTGAAGATTTAATAGAAGCCCATAAAAATATTGAAAAATTGATGCCTATAATTCATCTTCCTGTACAAAGCGGCTCCAATAAAATTTTAAAAGCAATGAACAGAAAGCATTCGGTGGAGGAATATTTAGAAATTATAAAAAAGTTAAAAAAAATTAAGCCAGATATTAAGTTTTCAAGTGATTTCATAATTGGATATCCAGGTGAAACATATGACGACTTTAAAAAAACAATAAAATTAATTAATGAAGTTAAGTTTATAAATTCTTTTTCCTATATATTTAGTGCAAGGCCAGGAACCCCGGCCTTTGAACTAGAAGGGGTAGAGCAAAAAGATGCAAAAAATAGATTAATCGAGTTTCAAAAAACAGCTGAAATGATAAAAAAGGACTATAAGGCAAAGTTATTAAAAAAAATAGTGAAAGTGTTGTTTGAAAATAAAATAAAAAATGAAAATAAATATTTTGGTCGAGATGAATTCTTTAACTCGGTAATCGTTGAAAGTAATAATAATCTAACAGGGAAAATAAAAAAAGTTAAAATTATAAGGGGAAATCAAAGCTCCTTATTCGGCGAAATCATTTCAGATTTAAATCAAACTAATTATGCTGCTTAAATAAATGTCTAAAATTAGTAAACTACAAGAAAATTTAATAATTAAAAAAATTGATAGTGATACCGTTAATATATCGGTTAACGATAACGAAATGTTGATGGCTATCGTAGGACAATTTGATCAAAACCTGAAAAGTTTGTCAAAATTAACTGCTACAGATGTTTATTTTAGGGGCAATTCTATAACATGCAAAGGAGATGAAGAAAAATTATCTGTATTTAGTGACGCAATAAAATTTTTGGTAAATAAGTATTTTCTAACGAATATTATTGAAAAAGAAGATATAGTTCTATCGGTGAAAAAAAATTTAGAAATTCAAGAGTCAAATGTTAAAAGTTTTCAACAATTAATAAAAACTCCAAAAAAATCAGTTATCGCAAGATCTGAGAAGCAATCTGAGTATATTAAAGCTTTAAAGGAAAATGATATTGTAATGTCACTTGGACCTGCCGGAACAGGAAAGAGCTTTTTAGCAGTTTCAGTTGCAATTACTTTATTAATGGAAAAAAAAATAGATAGAGTCATATTATCCAGACCAGCTGTTGAAGCTGGTGAAAAGTTAGGCTTTTTACCAGGCGATATGAAAGAAAAAGTAGATCCATATTTGAGACCTTTGTATGACGCCCTCTACGAACTTTTCGGCGCTGATAAAATTGACAAAAAAATTGAAACAGGTGAAATTGAAATTGCACCTTTAGCTTTTATGAGAGGCAGGACGCTCAAAAACTGCTTTGCAATTTTAGATGAAGCTCAAAATGCAACAGAAACACAGATAAAGATGTTCTTAACAAGAATAGGAGAAAATTCAAAGTTAGTTGTAAACGGTGATCCGACGCAAGTAGATTTAATAAATAAGACGCACTCTGGTCTAATAAAATCAAAAAATATACTTAAAGATGTAAAAGAGATAAAAGTAATTGAGTTTGATCATAATGATGTAGTTAGACACCCACTTGTTTCAAAAATCATTAAAGCTTATCAAAATAAAAGCATTGATGATAAAAATTAATGTAATAACTAATAATATTAGTTGGAAACGATATATCAAAAATCCGAATAATTATCTAAGTAGAAAAATTAATAAATTGAATTTTAAAAACAAAGAGTTTATCAAAAATAAAATTTTCTGCACTTTACTTCTTTCAGGAAATAAAGAAATAAAATATCTTAATAATAAATTTAGAAAAAAAAATAAATCTACTGACGTGTTATCGTTTCCTTTTCAAACCAGAAAAGAACTAAATAAAAAATTAAAATTAGAAAAAGATTTGTATCTTGGAGATATTATTATTAACCTAA
>JAOHFJ010000012.1 GCA_028097945.1 Candidatus Pelagibacter sp. | reverse complement strand
TTTATATCATTTAAGTTTCTTTTTTTAGAGGAATTATTTAGAACTCTTCTTATATCTCCGTCAGTAATTATATTTTTAATAAAACCTTTTTTTGTAATTACTACAATACCAAGATTTTTTTTATTCATTATTTTAAGGGCATGATCAAAACTTTTTTTATGGTCAACAACTGGCATTTTTTTCCCTGTAACCATTATATCTTTGGCAAGTCTTAAGGTAGCGCCGAGGTTCCCTCCTTTGTGATATAAAAAGAAGTTTTCTTTAGAAAATTTCTTTTTTTCCATAATGGTCGTTGCTAAACAATCACATAAGAGCATTACAAAAGATGTTGATGTTGTTGGAACTATGTTGTTTGGGTCTGCTTCTTTTAATTTTGGATATAAAATTTTTATATCACTTGCTCTTATTAACATGCTATTTGAATTGGAAGCTATACCTACAATTTTAATTCGAAATCTATTAGCAAATTTCAATAAATTTATTAACTCGGATGTATTTCCCGAGTTAGAGATAATTATTAAAATATCTTTTTTGTCTAATTGACCTGCATCACCATGAGAGACACCAGTTGGATCAACAAAAAAGCTTGGTATACCTACACTTGAAAATGTAGCAGCTGCCTTTTTGCAAATGAATGAATTTTTTCCAACACCTGAAAAAATTACTTTACCTTTACAATTCATGATTAATTCAATGGCTTCAACAAAAGAACTATTGAAAATTCTCTTGATTTTTTTAAGTTCATTTATCTGAATGCTTGCTGCTTTATTTGCAAATTTTATATAGCTCTTTTTATTCATTAGTGCTCAAAAATATCCTCTTTAAAGCCCTTTTGATCTAATTCTACTCTTGTGTCTAAAAATTCTAAACACTTTAAAAATATTTGCATTCTTTGTTCACGTAGTAACATTTTTTCTAATTCTTTTTTAATTTTGTGTAAATAGATTACATCATTCGCTGCATATTCTAGTTGTTTATCTGATAATTCATTTATATCTTTATTCCAATCGCTGCTGCCTTGTCTTTTGTCCAGAGATTTATTGCAAAACTCCTGTACTAAATTTTTTAATCCATGACTATCAGTGTAGGTCCTTACTATTTTGGAGGCAATTTTGGTATCAAAGATATTTCTCATTTTACACTTAAGAAAAAATTCCAAAGCATTTTTATCAAAACGTAAAAAGTGCCCTATTTTTTGAATATTTTTATCCTCTAAAACTTTTACAAGATTTGGGGCTATAAAATCTTTGTTAGGTTGAATTATGAAAACATTTCCACTTTCGTCACAAATTTGAATTAAACTTAGTTTATCTCTCTCTGGAATTTGAAGGCCTGTTGCTTCAGTGTCAATTGCGATACTATTCTTAAACGATTTGGCAATCTCTGAAGTTATGTCCTCTTTAAACTTATTAATTTTCATATATAAGTGTTTTAAATACCATGAAAAATCAAATTTGCACAATTTTAGGTGGTGGTGGATTTATAGGAAGATATCTTGTTCGAAATTTGACCAAGAAAAACTATAGATGTAATATTTCCACTAGAAAAGCCTTTCAAAAAGGTTATTTAAAAACACAAGCAACCCCGGGTGCAATAGAACTAATAGATTGGAACCCTAATAACTTTTCAGAATTGAAAGAAGCCATTAAAAATTCAGATATAGTAATCAACTTGATTGGCATTTTATATGAAACCAGGAAACAGAAATTTTACAATATTCATACCGATATACCAGAAGTTATAGCAAAGATCTGTTCAGAGTCAGATGTAAAAAAATTTATTCATGTATCAGCAATAGGAGCTAGTGAAAATTCAAAATCACTTTATCAAAAATCAAAATATCAAGGTGAACTAAAAGCTCTTAGTAAATTTAAAAACACTGTAATTATTAGACCAAGTGTTGTTTGTGGAACAGAGGATAACTTTACTAACCTCTTTTCAAAATTAAGTATGTTGCCAGTAATTCCAATTGTTGGAATAAATTATAAATTTCAACCTGTCTTGGTAAATGATGTTGTGGATTCCATAGTTCAATCCATAGAAGTAAAAAATAATGAAGGAAAAATTTATGAAATTGGAGGACCAAAAATAATTAGTTTCGGAGACATGGTAAAATCAATATTGAAGACAATAAATAAAAAAAGATTTGTAATCCCAATGCCAATGCCAATTGCAAAAATTCAAAGCACAATAACTGATTTATTACCCATACCTCCAATTTTAACTAAGGATCAGTGTATAATTTTATCTGAAGCTGATAATGTAGTTTCAAACAATCATCTTACAATCAAAGACTTAAATATTGATCCGTCAGATGTTGAGGAAGAAATGAAAAAATGGTTATGGCGATATAAAGATGGCGGACAATTCGCTAAAGTCTAATTAAAAAAATGAGTTTATTTGCAGGTTATATTTATCTTTTTTTTGGCATCATAACCGGGATAGCTTCTAACGGATTTTTGAAAACTACAGAGGGATTTACAAAGTTAAATCCAACCATTTTCTGTGTAATAAGTATTGTTGTATGTTTGTTTTGTTTATCAAAAGCAATGACGATGATCCCAGTTGGTTTTACTTACGCAACTTATGGAGCTTTAACAATTGCTGCTGTAACTTTATTTGGTGTATTTAAGTACAATCAAACTCCTAATCTTTATGGAACGATTGGATTAATTTTAATTGTGTTAGGAGTGATACTTTTAAACCTTTTTGGCAGACTAAAATAAAACCCTAGGTAGAATCTTAATTTAATAAGCGACTCCTCTTTATATATATTTTGTGCTAGTTTTTTTCTTTTTTAAAGAAAACGGGAGACATTCAAAATGAAAAAAATAAAAGCAATAATTGCTTCGTTGGCTCTTTTCGCAATGTTTGCGGGAACTGCTGCCCAAGCAAAAGTAGAAATACAATGGTGGCATGCTTTTGGTGGAAGACTTGGTGAGTTACTTGATGAACAAGTAAACAAGTTCAATGCATCACAAGACAAATACACTGTAGTACACACAAGAAAAGGTAATTACTCAGAAACTTTAAACGCTGGTATAGCTGCATTTAGAGCAGGTCAACATCCAAACCTTCTTATGGTTTTCGAAGTTGGAACAGCCAGCTTAATGGCAGCAAAAGGAGCTTATGTTCCTATGTACCAACTTATGAAAGATACTAAAGTAAGCTTTAAACCTGCTAATTACATTGGTCCAGTTAAAGGTTATTACACTACGACTGATGGTAAGATGTTGTCGTTACCATACAACGCATCGACACCAGTATTGTGGATCAACAAAGACTTAATGAAAAAAGCTGGTTTAGATCCAGAGATGGATTTAAGCACGTGGAAGCAAGTTGGAAACGCACTTGATGCAGCAAATGCTAAAGGTATCGACTGTGGTTTAACAACTGCTTGGCACAGCTGGATACACTTAGAAAATTTCTCAGCGTATCATGACTTACCGTTTGCATCTAAAAGCAATGGATTTGCTGGTTTAGATACTGAGCTATCATTTAATAGCCCGGTTCACATCAAACACATTCAAACTTTAGGTAAATGGGCTCAGGATGGTAAATTTAAATATCTAGGTAGAAGAAACGAAAGTGGTAAAAACTTTAGAGCTGGAGAATGTATGTTCTTTACAGAGTCTTCTGCTGGTTATGCTGGTATCAAAAAAGAAGCAAAATTTGATTTTGGTATTAGACATTTACCTTACTACGGAGCAACAGCAGCACCACAAAATACTATAATCGGTGGTGCATCTTTATGGGCTCTATCAGGAAAATCTGCTGAAGAGAACAAAGGTACAGCTGCATTTTTAGCTTTTTTATCAAGAACAGATATCCAAGCGAAATGGCACCAAGATACTGGTTACCTTCCATCAACAATAGCTGCTAGCAAACAGACAAAAAAAGAAGGGTTTTATTCAAAAAATCCTGGAACTGATTTAGCGGGTATACAGATGATGAGAAATAAAGTTACAGAAAACTCTAAAGGCTTACGACTTGGATCTTTTGATCAAATTAGAACAATTATTGATGAAGAGATGGAAGGAGTTTACAACGGCAGCAAAACTGCTCAAGTAGCTTTAGACAGCGCTGTAAAAAGAGGTAACGTTCTTTTAAGAAGATTCGAAAGAGCAAACAAGTAAACTAATTTAACTATACTAGGGGCCACAGCGCCCCTAGTATAGTTTTCAAATGGAAAAGAGAGTTATTTTTAAAGGTTGGTGGTTACCGGCTTTATTAGTTGCACCTCAACTAATAATCTCTTTTATTTTTTTCTTTTATCCATCAGGACAGGCAATATGGAATTCATTATTTTTACCTGATCCTTTTGGATTAAAAACAGAATACGTTGGTTTAGATAATTTTAGATTTTTATTATCTGATCCTTATTATCTGGCAAGTTTCAAAACGACTATTATATTCTCAACTGCAGTGTCCGTCTCTTCGATGGCTATAGGATTATATCTAGCAGCTTTAGCAGATCGATTAATTAAAGGGGCGGGTATTTATCAAACACTATTAATTTGGCCTTACGCTATTGCACCAGCAATTGCAGGGGTACTTTGGTTATTTTTATTCAATGGAAATATTGGATTAGTGTCTTATTATTTAAAAGGGTTCGGTTATGATTGGAACCATACTTTAGACGGAGATCAAGCTATGTTTCTTATTGTACTAGCATCTTCATGGGGCAGAATAAGTTATAATTTCTTATTTTTTCTAGCAGGTCTTCAAGCTATTCCAAAATCTATTATTGAGGCAGCAGCAATTGATGGAGCTAGTTTTTGGAGAAGATTTTTAACTATTGTCATTCCCTTATTGTCTCCAATTACATTTTTTTTATTGGTGGTAAATATTGTTTATGCTTTTTTTGACACTTTTGGCATAGTGCACACTATTACTTCAGGGGGGCCAGAACAGGATACCAATATTTTAGTTTATAAAGTTTTCTCTGACGGTTTTGTTTCTCAAGATCTTGGATCAAGTGCGGCTCAGTCAGTTATCTTACTTGTTTTAGTTGGAATTTTAACAATTGTTCAATTTAAATATATTGAGAAGAAGGTTCATTATTAATGGTAGAAAAAAAGAAATCAGGTTATTGGTTAACACATGCAGGTTTAATTATCGGTGTGATGTTTATTTTCTTTCCCGTTTGGTTAACCTTTGTTGCATCAACAGTAACACAAGAAGATATTATTCAACCTCCCTTGCCACTTTTACCAGGTGGAGAATTTTTTGAAAATTATGCAAATGCATTATTTCAAGGTGGCAAAGAAGGTTATGGATCTAATCAACCTGTTATCAATATGTTATTCAACTCAGCTGTTATGGCTCTAGGAATTACTTTTGGTAAACTAACTATTTCTTTATTATCAGCATTTGCGATTGTTTATTTTAGATTTCCATTTAGAAAAACTTGTTTTTGGTTAATCTTTATTACATTGATGCTTCCCGTAGAAGTAAGAATTGTGCCAACGTATGAAGTTGTAGCGAACTTAAATTTATTAAATAGTTATTCAGGGTTAATCTTTCCTTTAATTGCTTCAGCTACTGCAACTTTTTTATTTAGACAATTTTTTATGACCATACCGAATGAGATGGTAGAAGCTGCACGAATGGACGGGTGCTCGCCTATGAGATTTTTTAAAGATATTTTACTTCCAATTAGCAAAACAAATATTGCTGCTCTTTTTGTAATATTATTTATTTATGGTTGGAATCAATACTTATGGCCATTATTAATGACAACGGATCCTGCTATGAAAACTATTGTCATTGCTATTGATGGCATGATACCAACAGGCGATGATTTTGGTCATTGGCCAACTATTATGGCAACTGCTATTTTAGCTATGCTACCGCCAGTCATTGTTGTTATTTCAATGCAAAAGTTTTTTGTAAAAGGTTTATTAGAAAGCGATAAATAAATGTCAGAAATTAAATTAGAAAATTTAAAAAAGTCATTTGGAAAAACCGAGGTTATTCACGATCTTAGTATTGATGTTAAAGATGGTGAGTTAATTGTTATCGTTGGTCCCTCCGGTTGTGGAAAATCAACATTATTAAGAATGGTTGCCGGATTAGAAGATGCGAACCAAGGTAATATTATAATTGATGGTAAAAAAGTAAATGAATTGGAACCTATGGAGAGAAATATAGCCATGGTGTTTCAAAATTATGCTCTTTATCCTCATATGAGTGTTTTTGACAATATGGCTTATGGTCTAAAAATTGCAAAAGTTCCAAAAGATGTAATTAATTCAAGGGTTCAAAAGGCTGCTGATATTTTAGAGCTAGGTGAACTTTTAGAGAGAAAACCTAATCAATTATCAGGTGGACAAAGACAGAGAGTTGCCATGGGAAGAGCTATCGTAAGAAACCCTGTAGCTTTTTTATTTGATGAGCCTTTATCTAATCTTGATGCAAAATTAAGAGTACAGATGAGATTAGAGATTAAAAAACTTCAAACACAATTAAAAACGACATCATTATATGTAACGCATGATCAGGTTGAAGCCATGACACTTGCAGATAGAATGATCGTGATGAATGACGGAAACGTAGAACATATCGGTACTCCTTTAGAAGTTTACACAAAGCCGAGAACTTTGTTTACAGCACAGTTTATTGGCAGCCCAGCAATGAATATTTTAAAAGGTGACTGTCAAAAAGAGCAAATTAGCTTAAGTAACGGAGCAAAATTAAAAGTTAATTCTAATCATACTGGAAAAGTTAACATAGGTTTAAGACCTGAAGATTTTACTTTAGATGATAATGGTCCAATAAAATTAAAAGTTGAATTAGTAGAATTAATTGGAGCTAATACTTTAATTCATGGGAAACTTGAAAAAGGTGATGAAGTATTAGTTGCGAGTATTTCCGGTGTTCTTAATGAGAATAAAATTGGAAAAAATATAAATCTTTCTTTCCCAAATGATAAATTACATTTGTTTGATACAAGCACGGATTTGAGGATTAATTGAACAATCCATTTTTAACAAAACCAAACTACATTAGAATATATGGTCATCGAGGAGCAAGAGGTGACATCGTTGAAAATTCAATTTCTGGATTTAGATACACGTTTGATCTTGGTATAAGAGCAGTTGAATTTGATGTCGTAATTTCAAAAGATGACATTCCTGTATTGTTTCATGATTACCGGTTAAACCCTGATCTAGTTAAAGATGCTTCGGGAAATTGGATAACAGATAAGAACATGAAACTAGTAGATTTAACTTATGAAGAAATAAGTAAGTATAATATTCAAAGTATAAAGCCTGATACAAAGTATGCAAAAAGATTTAAAAACCAACAATCTGCAAAAGACGAAAGGATACCAAAACTAACAGATTTTTTTAAATTAGTTACTGAAGACAAGTACAAAGATGTTTTTTTAAATCTAGAAATCAAATCTACACCTACTCAAGAAAATGTAACACCGGATCCAGAAAAAATGGTTTCCTTAATTCTAAAGGATATTAAAGAATTCAATTTAGAAGATAGAACTCTAATAACTTCATATGATTTTAGAATTCTTTACGCCCTTAAAAAACAAAATCCTAATATTTTAAGAGGATTTATTACCCTGCAACAAGGTCTTTCAATTACAAAAAAGAATATTTATGAGAACTCTCCATGGATGGTCAAAAATTATCCGATGGAAGAATTATTTTTATTACCCAATATAATAAAATCTTTAGAGGGCCATGTTTGGAGCGCATTTTATCGTGATGTTACAAAACAAAATGTAGAATTAGCGCATAAGCATGGTCTAGCTACATGTGTTTGGACGGTGAACAGAGAACAAGATATTATTCGAATGATCGAGTACGGTGTAGATGGAATTATAACTGACTATCCAAAAAAAGTTCAAGAAATTTGTAAAGCAAAAAATATTTCTTGGTTTTAATCTCTAAGACTTGATTTTTTTTTCATCTTATAATAAATACACTCATGGCAAAAAAAAAATATCAAAGAAATTGGCTAGAGAGAAAATTAGACGAGTATAACCATACGATGGAGCTAATTAGGACAATTTTGCCGTTTATAATCTTATTAATTCAGATCTATATTCTCGCGAAAATAGTTTAAAAACTTTAATTTAACTCTTTTAACAAATTTAAGTATAATCTTTGTATGCAAACTGCTTTTTTTATTGTTATTGGCGCTATTATGGTAACGGTTCTATTCCTTGCGTTTAGAGCAATTGGAAGGGGTATGGAGGCAAGAGGAGAATTAAAAAGAGACGGGACATTAGAAAAAAACAAACAAGATCCATACACGTTCAAAAGCATCCAAGAAGATGAAGACGATAAATTACTTGAAAAATTAAAAGATAAAAATTTATCTGAAGAGGATTTAAAAAAATTATACGAAGATCTCAAAAATAAAAAAGAATAATGAGCACTTCATTAAAAGAGATTAAATTTTTAGAGGATTTACCTGATCAGGTTTTAATAATAGATAAATTTAAGACAATTAATTATGCCAACAAAGCATCAAAAAATCATTTTGGACCAAATATAGAGAACCAAAACATTTCAAGCATTGTTAGAGATCCAAGTTTATTAAGTCAAATAGACGAGTCTTTAGAAAAAAATAAAAGTGGAATTTTAGATATAGAGATTAAACAACCAAATTTTCAGTTTTTTAAAGTGAGTGTTATGCCTGGTCCAAAAAATCTACTTGCGGACAGTGATACTGTGATAATTTTTTTTAAAGATTTAACAGATATAATTAAAGTACAAAAATTAAAATCTGATTTTGTTGCTAATGTTTCCCATGAGCTAAGAACACCTTTACAAAGCATCAAGTTAGGTCTTGAAACAATAAATAATGGCCACGCTACTAAAGACCTTGAAAGTCAAAAGAAAATATTACCAGTAGTCCTACAACAAACATCAAGAATGGAAAATATTGTTAATGATCTTCTATCATTATCCAGAATTGAATTACAAGAACATATAAGACCTAATGATAAAGTAGATTTAAACGAGATTATCTCTCACTCTATTGAACTTCATAAGGAAATATTGAAGAAAAATAATATAAAATGTGAATTTGAAGAAAAATCAAAAAGCATAAAAACTAATGGTGATAGAAATCGACTAATAGAAGTTTTTAACAACCTAATTGATAACGCTATTAAATATAGTGAAAAAAATAAAAAAATTATTATCAAAACCAAGATGGCAGAAAACTCTTTGGCAGTTGTAATAAAAGATGAAGGGATTGGTATTTCAAAAGAAAATATTCCTCAAATTACAGAACGATATTGTTAATGTAAAAATTATTGAGGTAAAAGACGACAAAATTAGATTTTCAAAAAGAGCCTTGGAAAAAGATCCACTTGATTGGTTTAAAGATAATAGAAAAAAAGTTGGAGACATTATCACAACAAGAATTCATGAAGTTCTAAAAACTGGCGTAAAAGTTGCCATAGATCAAGAAAAAAAACTAATCGTGACCATAAGAAAAGCAGATTTAGCGAAAGACGCAACAGCAGCTCGTCCTGAGGTATTTTCAAAAGACAATGCTTTAGATGCAAAAATTACTGAACTTGACTATGAAAATCGTAGAATTAAGCTAAGTGTAAAAGCTGCACAAATTGATGAAGAAAAATCGCTTATAGCTAAGTTCGGTGAAGGTGCAACAAAATCTGGAGCTACACTTAAAGGAATTTTTGAAAAAGCTATCGGAAAGAAAAACAATAAAGAAAAATAATTGTCTCGTAAAAAGCTTATAAAACAGCTTAAAGAAAAAAATCCTAAACTTCATCAATCTGAATTAGAGTCAATAATTAATATATTCACTGAAAGTATTTCAAATGCTCTTGAAAAAGGTAATAATGTTGAAATTCGTGGATTAGGTCGATGGTATGGGAAAAAATTAAAAGAAAATTATAATGCAAGAAATCCAGCCACAAATGAGTTAATTTATAAACCTGAGCGTGTTAGAATAAGATTTAGAGCATCAAAAAATTTGAAAAAAATTATTAACGAATGAAAAAGCCAAAAATATTTATAGCCTGTGACACTACTAATATTAATAAAGTCAAAAAAATTATAAATCAATCACAATCTACGAAAATTATCATTGGCTATAAATTCGGATTAGAATTCATGAATTCAAAAAATGGAAGACAATTTATTTCAAAATTAAAAAAAAAAATTATCTTTATTGATTTAAAATTAAATGACACAGTTAATACTATGAAATCGGCAGTAAAAGCTTTAAGAGATCTGAAAATAGATTATCTTACTGTTCATATTTCATCGGGTTTGGAGGCTTTGAGATCGGTAAAAAAAGTTTCTGGATCAATAAAAATTATAGGAGTAACAACTTTGACGTCATTAAATAACAAAGATTTAAAATTAATTGGGTATAGCAGGTCAGTAAAAAATTTAGTTTTGCATCAAGCAAAGCTTGCAAAAAAAGCAGCTTTAGATGCTTTGGTTTGCAGTCCATACGAGGTGAATTATGTAAGAAAAATTTTTAAAAAAGAAATCATCACTCCCGGTGTGCAAATTGGAAAAAGAAACTATGATCAAAAACGTTCAATGGAAGCTAATAAAGTCAAGTCTGATTGGCTGGTAATTGGCAGAGCAATCACGCGTGGTAATATTAAAAAAAATATTCAAAATCTTTATAAAAAATTAAATTAATGAAAACAAAGATTTGTGGTTTAAATCCAACCAGAGATGTTCAGCTGTGTATTGATTTAAGGGTAAATTACTTAGGATTCGTTTTTTATAAAAAATCACCTCGAAACATAAATTACGAAGATATTAAAATACTTTCTAATTATGATAAAAAAGACTCTGCTTTTGTAGCAGTCACAGTCAATCCAAGTGATGAATTTATCAAAAAAAATCTTATAGGAAATTTTGATTTTATTCAACTTCATGGTTCAGAAACAAAAGATAGAGTAACTGAAATTAAGAATATGGGCTTTAAGATCATCAAAGCGATAAAAGTAAAAGACGTACAAGATATTGATAAATACAGAGAGTTTGATAATGCCGATATTATATTATTTGATACTCCCGGGATGGAAAAATCTTTCGAGTTTCCCGAAAATCTTATTACAAAACTTCCTATTGGTACAAAATATGCATTAGCAGGATCAATCTCCAAAGATAATGTAGAAAATATTAATAAATTAGGGGTTAACTTTTTTGATTTATCGTCTAGTCTAGAAAGTCAATTAGGTTACAAAGATCATCATAAAATTAAAAATTTTATAAATAAAATTAATGAGCTTAAAAATTAAAAAACACATACCTCTTATTGACCAGCATGATAAAAACTTCATGTATGGTGGAAAATTTGGCGGTAATTATATACCTGAAACTTTAAAAAAGCCTGTTAATGATCTGACAAAACTATTTTCGAAACTAAGAAAAGATAAAAAATTTCTTGAAGAAAGAGACCATTACTTTGAAACATATGTAGGCGCTCCCACACCTTTTATTAGATTGGATAATTTAACTGATCATCTCGGCGGAGCACAAATTTATGCCAAGGTGGTTTCTGAGGCTAATGGAGGAGCTCATAAAATTTATAATGCTACGGTTCACTGTCTTATCGCCAAGAGAGCTAGAAAAAAATATGTTGTAGGTGATACGGGTGCAGGCTATGCAGGAAAAATGCTTTCTATGGCAGCTAAAAAATTTGGTCTTAAATGTAGAATATTTATGGGCGCTAAGGATATAAAAAGGCAAAGACCTAATGTAGAAGCAATGAAAAAAAATGGAGCAGAAATAGTTTCAGTAACTACTGGAAGTCAAACACTTGTAGATGCTGTAAGTGAGTGTATGAGATATTGGGTTTCTAACTGTGATACCACACATATGTGCGTTGGTTCTACGGTTGGTCCAAATATATTCATAAAAATTTGCGCTTGGAGCACTGCTCAAATTTCAAGAGAATTAATCAAACAAGTGCGAGAAGAATTTGGAAAGCTGCCAGATAAAATAAAATTAATTAATTGTGTTGGAGGTGGTAGTTCAGCAGCAGGATTCTGGAATGAATTCATGGATACTCATGCTCAATTTATTGGGGTAGAAGCTGGGGGTCCACAGAATAGCAAACTTCATGCAGCACCACTAACTAATGGATCTAAAATTGGTATTCTTCATGGAGCTGCTCAGTACGTTATACAAAATAAAGAAGGTCAGATAGGCTCTACTGAGTCAATTTCGGCAGGTCTAGATTACCCAGGAATTTCTCCTCTTCATTGTTTTTTAAAAGATGCAAAAAGAGCTAAATACACTTCTGCAAGTGATGAAGAAGCACTGAAAGCTTATCAATTAGTTTCGAAACTTGAAAATATTTCTCCATCTCTTGAGCCATCGCATGCTTTTGCTGAAGCAATTAAATTAGCTCCTAAATTAAGATCATCTGAAATCATTATTGTCAACTCTTGCGGTGATAGCCTTAAAGATAAAGACATTATAAAACAAAAGTTAGGGTCATATATAAGATGAAATCTAAAATAGCTTTAGCTTTTAATAATTGTAAAAAACAAAATAGACCAGCTTTAATTACTTATACAGTCGCTGGCGACAACACTAAAAATAATTCTCTTAAAATATTAAATAAAATTTCTAAACACGCAGATATTCTTGAGCTTGGATTTCCGCATAATACACCTATAGCTGACGGCGGACAGATACAAGGTAGCTCACAACGTGCTCTAAAAAATGGAATAAAGCTAAAAGATGTTTTTCAAATTGTTAAGAAATTTAGGAAGAAGAATAATAGTAAGCCTATTATTCTGATGGGTTATTACAATATAATCTACCAACATGGTGAAAATAACTTTTTAAAAAACTGTAAATCTTCAGGTGTAGATGGCTTAATTATAGTAGATCTCCCTTACCCTGAAAATAAAAATTTTGCGAGTAAATGTAAAAAAAAGTCAATAAATTTTATACAGCTACTATCTCCGACCACGTCAAAAGAAAGAATGAAAAAAATCATTAAAGACTCACATGACATGCTTTATTACATATCAATGCTGTCAACTACTGGGGGAAAATTAAAGGTTTCACCCAAAGCAATTCTTCAAAATTACAATAGTATCAAAAAAATCAACCCCAAAAAGAATCTAGTTATAGGTTTCGGTATTACAGATAAGACTATATCTTCTTTAAAATCAGCTAATGGACTAGTAGTTGGCAGTATGTTGTGTAAAACAATTACAAATTCACTCAAAATGGGACAAAATCCTGTCACAAAGTTGGATAAAGTTGTGTACAATCTAAAAAAAAAAATTATATGAATTGGATTTCAAAATTTATCAAACCAAAAATAAAATCACTTTTTGAAAAAAAGTCCTCAAAAACAGATGAAAATCTTTGGACAACATGTGGGTGTAAAAATTTAATATATAAAGAAGATATGGTGGACAATAAAAAGGTTTGCCCTAAGTGCGGAGCCCACCATAAATTAACTTGTCGTGAAAGATTTGAAACTTTTTTTGACAATAAACAATTTGAATTAATTGATACACCTTTACCAAAAGATGATCCTTTAAATTTTGAAGATAAAAAAAAATACACTGACCGACTAAATGCAGCGCGAAAATTAACTGGCCAAGACGATGCGATTTTGATTGCTAAAGGTAAAGTGCAAAATATTGATATGGTAGTTGGAGCGCAAGATTTTAGGTTTATTGGTGGATCATTCGGTGCAGCATCTGGTGAAGCATTTATAGCTGGCGCCCAACATGCAATTGAGAATAAAATGCCTTATATATTTTTTAGTTGCTCAGGAGGACAGCGATTGATGGAGTCTTCTATTGCACTGATGCAAATGTCTAGAACTGCATTAGCAGTAAATGAATTGAAGAAAAAAAATATTCCTTTTGTTGTAGTTTTAACCGATCCTACAACTGGTGGTGTGACAGCTTCTTGGGCAATGTTAGGCGATATTCTAATTGCAGAACCAAAGGCTACTATCGGATTTGCAGGTAGAAGAGTAATCCAAGACACTGTTCGTGAAACTTTACCCGACCAATTTCAAACAGCTGAATATGTGAAAGATCATGGCGGTATCGATTTAGTTGTTGAAAGACAATACCTAAATTCAACCATAGGAACATTACTAAATGTTCTATTGAAAAAAGCAGAGTCTCAAGCTAAACAAGACTCGAATGTCACAATCGATAAGTCTCTACAAGCAGCTAGCTAATCATAAGCTCTTCAACAAGACCATAAATTTTGATCTAAAAAGAATAAAACTGGTACTTAAAAAATTAGGTCATCCTGAAAGAAAATTTAATAATGTAATTAATTTTCTTGGTTCAAGTGGAAAATATACTACTCTTTATTCTGTTAAAAGTTTTATTGAAGCAAATAATCAGACCGCCTCTGCATATATTTCTCCATCACTAAAAGATATTAAAGAGCGATTTTGGATGGGTGATAGGTTTTTAACCCATCAAGAAATAAAACAATCAATCAAATTAATTGCTAAATTAAAAGTCCGTCTTACTATTTTTGAAGCTCTAACATTAATTTATATAGTAAATGCCTCAAAGCAAAATGTTGACTATCATTTGGTAGAGGCAGGTGCATTATTTGCTAAAGACTCGACTAATGTATTTGATTTTCCTTTGGCTCAGGTAATCGTCAATATTAATAGGCAACATTTAAATTTTCTTAAAAAAAAGACGTTAGATGAAGTTATATATCAGAAAGTAGGTTTTTTAAGTAATTTTACTCAAATTTATATTGGCAAACAAAAGACCAATGTATTAAAAATAATTAAAAAAAATCTCAAAAATAATAAAAGTAAAATAAATTATCCAAATTCTTGGGTAATAGTAAAAAAGAATAAGCACTTTTTTTATAATGATAAAAAAAATAAAATTAAGCTAAACACAAAAAATATTCACTCAAATGGACTATTAGAAAATCTTTGTCATGCAATCAAAATAGCTCTTGATCTTAAAATTAATAAAAAAGTCATTGAAAGAACTATTCCGAATATTTCATTCGAGGGAAGATTTCAGTATTTGAAGAAAGGTAAAATTAAAAATAAACTCCATAGAAATGAGCAGATTATGCTAGATGGCGCTCATGCGGAGATGGACGCTAAAAATTTAGCTAATTACTTGAAAAATATTAAAGTGCCTAAATACGCTATTTGGGCAATGATGAAAAATAAAGAACCTGATTTGTTCATAAAACAATTTAAAGGAATTTTTAAAAAAATAATAACAATACCAATTGAAAACGAGCAGAATTGTATGTCTGCTAAAGATTTAAAAGCTATAGCAAAAAAAAATCAATTTAATGTAATTAAAGCTAATAATTTTAGTGAAGCAATTAATTATATAACCTCACCAGATAAGAAATTAATTAGTTGTATAGGCTCTTTATATAATGTGGGAAATATACTTAATAAAAATTAGATATGAGGTTGAATAAATTCTAGCATATCCTTTTCACTAGTAGCTCCAACTTTTGTCCCTACAAGTTTTCCACCTTTAAATAAAAGCACAGTAGGTACACCTCTTACTGAGTACTTAGTGGGTTCGTTAGGTTGACTTTCAATATCATGATAGTAACAATCAATTTTATCAGCCATGTCATTTGAAATCTTTTCTATAATTGGTTTTAATTGTTGGCAAGGTCCACACCAGCTTGCTGAAAATTGAATTAGATTTAATTTACTTCCGTTTATCTGATCTTGAAATTTTTCGTCTGTTGAATTTTTAAATGCCATAAGCTCTAAATAAGTATTTTAAATTATTTGTCAACTATGCAGATGAGTAATGTTTTTCTAAATCTTCAACGTATGCGTTAATATCATCTAAAATTTTTAATTTTTCCTTATCATCTTGTTTTTCGAATTTTGCTCTTAAAGTGTCAATCTCTGAATAAGTTCTTGGTATTGTGTTCCATTTTTCATTATTTGTGCTCAAAAGTTTCTTAGCTGTATCTTTATGTATTAAATTATATTCTTCTTTGCTTAATAATTCAGGTTTTTCCATATAGAGAAGTTTTTTTCCAAAATATTGTAAACGCTCATCTTTAAATTTAGAAATTACATTCAATTTTTTATCCCACTCAGCAGAATGGAACTCAGGCATTACTTTATTGTCTTCCGCTGTTGTAAATTTAGCGTAAATACTTTCCTCATTATATAGGTCCTCTTGCGATTTATTTTGTTCTTTTTCCTCTACCTCTGAACGTTTTATAGATTGAATTTTTTCTGCAAATTCTTTATTTTTTCTGACAAGTTCTGCCCTAGCTTTTAATTTTGCTGTTCCTATAACTTTGTATTCCTCAAATTTATCTCCATAAGATGGGTTCATTATTACTGGATGTTTATTATGTCTTACGGTTCTAATAAACTTTGGTTGTTTTTTCATTGCAGCCTCTAATTCTTTTAATGGCATTCTTAAGTAAGGTGTTGGATCATGCCTTAAATCAAAACATAACGGCCATTGATATTGAGGATGTTGACACACAAAAGTTTGTACATAAGGTCTGCTACGTCCATAAAAATATTCATTTGTACAAAAGAAAAGTTCTTTTTTAATTATTTCTAATGATTGAGTTTTATCCATAGTTAACATGCTTGCTTTCCAAACATTAGGTGCTTTTTTAGAAATAATTTTAGCTATTCCCACTGTTGCCATAACATCACCAATTGCACTATGAGCGTCACCATGCTCAATACCATTAAGAGGCGCCATTTGATCTAATTTATAAACATCATTACCTTTTTCATTTACAGAATTTTTTAAAGTGTTTGGGTAGTACAAATTAGCTGCTCTAGCTAAACCCAGAACGTCTCCCCTTGTATTTCCATTTGTGCTTGTGATGTAAGGATATTCTAAAGTTTGAAATAAAGTGCATCTTAAAAATTCCTCATCGAATTCTATCGAGTTAAATCCTACGTAAGTAGCTTTTCCCCATCTCTTTAAAGTTTCCACAAATTGTCTGATCATCTCATAATGAGATAAGTTAGAATTCTTTAACATATGTGGTGTTGATTTGTTCACTATCAAGGCCATACACTCTGGAATAATACCCGGGCTTAGCCTGCATCTAGCATCAAACCTATCTAATTCATCAAGATTATCATTGGTTAGAACAGCACCAATTTGAATTATTTGACCCCAATATTTGTTCGAGGAGCTGGTCTCGAAATCGTAAAAGACAAAATTTGACATTGTATATTTTTAATTATTTACAGCTTTGTCTATCCCATATGCAGCCATAGGTGCACCTGGAGGATCCGGATCATCATCATCATGTGGATCCTTAATTGAATTTAAACTATTCATTATTGATCTAGCATCTCTTCCAAAGCTATCAACACTGGAAACTGCTTGTTCTAATTTTTTTCTTAGCTCTTTAATGTTGTTAAAATGTTTTTCAAACCTATTAGTTATTACTCTTAAATCAGTGTAAATTTGTGTAGCGTGTTGTTGCACTTTTAATGTTTGAAATCCAAGATGATAAGATTGCAATAAAGCTGACAAAGTATTTGGGCCAGATATTGTTATTTTATATTTAGCTCTTAATTCTTGGAGTAAAAGTTCTTTTGTTTTGGGATCCCTATAACTTGAAAGTTCAGCAAAAAGCCCCTCTGTAGGAACATAAATAATTGCAAAGTCAGTACTTTTTGGTGGTGAAATATATTTTGCATTTACAGCTTTTGCTTTTAATCTAAAGGCCGTAGCTAAATCCTTTCTCGCTTCAGCTTGGGCATCTTTATCATTAGCGTTATAAGCGTCATCAATTGCTTTATACTTTTCTACTGGCCAATGACTATCTATAGGAAGTAAAACATCCTGAAGTTTAATTGCAAACTCAACTGTTTCGGATGTATCTTCCTTCATTTTCACATTGGCTATGAATTGTGAAGCTGGAAGTAAATCTTTTAAAAGAGCTCCTAAACCAAATTCAGCTAATGTACCGTAAGTTTTTACCCCGCTTAAAATTTTACTAAAATTATCCTGGCTTTTATTAAGTTCGCTTACTTGACGATTAAATACTCCAACTTTTTCATCTACTTTTGTTAGAGCTCCTGTCATGTCTTTTGCAATTTCTTTGCTCATTGAACCAAATGACTGACTGAATGAATTTCTTAAAGAATTGACTTCATCCTTGAAAACCTGATTATTGTCAATTTGGTCTGGTTGTTTACGTTTTATTAAAAATATAATAGCTATAAGGTTAGCTAATAAAAGACTTATTATCAGTAAAGCTACTATCGAATCCATAAACCATTATACATCATTTAAAAAAATTAAATATATTTTAAAATATTTTTAGCTGGAAATGTTTTTTTTATCCAAGATGAGGGGATTTTTTTAAATCCTTTATAAGCAGCAAAATAAGCACCAACAAAGTTAGCTCTAGAACAATTGCAGCCACCGGCTTTAATAGTTTTAGTAATTGCAAATTTATAATTATTGGAGGTAATCATAGCGTGAATAGACCCCATGAAGGTACCGGGATAACTACACGCCTTTCCAAATTGCTTTACAACTTTAGTATGATTTTTTTTTTTTAATCTTAAAACCTTTTTAATATTAGCAACAACGTCTTTGAAATATCGTTTTTTCTCATACTTTCTAACAAAGGCATTTACAGGGGTTTTTTCACCTTTCATTGCTAGATCTATAATCTTTAATTTTGCTAACGCATAAGTTTCGTTTATTTTGGAATTTGCTACACTTTTAATAATCCTCTTTAGATCTGCCTCTTTGCTATTATAAAGAAAATAAGGAAGAGCGGCACAATAACCATCTGACTCGTTTACCTTTTTGCCTCCAGTAATGCTTTTCTTTGCTTTAATGTTTTGAATAGCTTCTAATATATTTTGGTGGATCCAAGGACCATTCATGGGCATTTTCCATTTTATTTTTTTATATTTTTTTCTTAATTTTAAGTTCCTCCAATAAGCTGAGCCTGGTCCAAAGTTTTTTACTATGTTTCTTTTAAAATTTTTAAGAATTTCTGATTTTTTCTTAGTTGAAATTAATGTCTCAAACATCACTTGGCCAACATCATTATATCCAGAGACGTTTCCTGTTCTGATTGAGTAAAAAGGACTTTTATTTTTTTTTAAAAAAGCAATTTCTTTTTTTCCTTTAATATATCGATTTAATTTTTTTGGATCATAAACCCAATGTAATGGTCTCGCTGCTGCATCAGCAATTGTGGCACCTAGAAAAATATGTAAATTATCCATTACCTATAGCTTTCTTATTTGCTAAGGATCCGCAAGATGCATTGATGTCTCTACCTCTGCTTCTTCTAAAAAGAGATAAAAAACCATTTTCTTGTATAATTTTTGAAAACTTGTCTATGTTATCTTGCGAGGCAGGTTTAAAACTTTTATTTGCAAGAGGGTTAAATTCGATCAAATTTAATTTTGATGGAACTTTTTTCATTATCTTCACTAATTCTTTAGCGTGTTCTTCTGTCATATTTTCCTCTAAGCAGATCCATTCAATAAAAATAGGTAATTTTGTTTTATCATAATATTTTTTTAATTGAGGAATTAAAGAATTTATAGAATATTTTTCGTTGATGGGCATAATCTCAGATCTATGTTTTGGAATTGAACTATGCAAACTCCATGCTAAATAAACATCAAGTTCTTTTGCAGCCCACTCAATTGCATCGATATTATCTTTTTTAATTCCTACACCTACCGTACTCACAGTTATTCTCGTTCTTCCATATTCAAGCCCATCTTTATTTTTTGAATTATCAATTGCTACTTTAACATTATCTAAATTTAAAAAAGGTGACCCCTCTCCCATCAAAACTTGATTGGTAATTTTTTTTTGAGTAGACCAATCATTAATGTAATCTTTGCACAAAATAATTTGGGAAATAATTTCACCTGGAGTTAGATTTCTAACTAGTTTTTTAGAAATTTGTGCTGTAGCACAAAACTCGCATGACAAATAACAACCCACGGAGACCGATAAACAAATTGTATAACGACTTTGTGATTTGTCAGGTATTAAGACAGTTTCTACGTTTCTTTTATCTTTTAATTCAAGAAGGAATTTAATTGTTCCATCTTTAGATTTTTGAATATCAATTATTTTAGGTTTCTCTAAAGAAATTAGGTTTTTAATTTTTTCTCTTAATTCTAATCCGAATGTCGTAAGCTCATCAAAATTTTTTATGTTTTTTTTATAAACAGCATTAAACATCTGTTGCGCTCGCATCTTTGCCTTTTTTTCATCAATTTCAGCCTTGGCTGCTAAGAATGTTTTTAATTGATCAAAATTAAGATCATAAAAATTTTGTTTATTCATTGAAAAATATATTAATGACTTGAGTGGGGTATTGAAACCCCACTCTATAAAGATTTATTAAAGTTTTGTTCGATCAGTTTTTAAATGCTTGAGTACTTTTCCAGCATTTTTACCTTCCTTAATTAAATAGCCACTTGTTCCATTAGCATTCGCCTTTGGAGCTTCGACTTTTTTATTAAGCTGCTGTGTAAGTTTAGCCCTCTGACTGTTTCGGCTGAACTCACCAAGCAAACGTGAAAATCTATTCATCACATCTCCTTTCTTTTCAACCTACTTTGTAACTCTCTATAGAGTCCCGCATGTAGATGCGGAGTCTTTTTTCCATGACTTATGGTTAGTTGAACTTTATTATAAGTAATAAAATTGTCAATGAATAATAAAACGCTTGGAATAATCATAATAGTCTTTGGTGGGCTCGTCCTTTATTCAGAACAAGAGTATAGTTGGATAGTTTCAGCGGTAGCTATTGGTATTGGTAGCGGTATTTTTTTCTGGAAAGATAAGAAAAATGATGTAGACACGTAATTAATGTCAAAACGAATATTCATTGCGTTCGGTCATAATAATTACAAACCTGGTTCTAGTTTTAATGCTGCTGTTCGAGATGCTTTCATCGAAGAAGCTAAAAAACTTAATCATGAAATAGATCTAATTAATATTTATGAAGAAAAAACCATTGAGTTTTGGAACAACAATAAAACAACGGAACAAATATTGGATTATAGAAAAAGGATAGAACGAGCAGATGTATTTCTCGTCATGAGCCCTTGCCATAACTATATTATGAATTCTGCAACTGAAAATTTTATTGCAAATGTATTTACTCCGCCGTGGAGTTTTAGTTATAAGAAAATTATTGGAAACTGGGGTTATCCTGTTCCGAATGCACTAAAAAATAAAACAGCCATTATTAGTATGACTTATGGTGGTCCAAGTTTTTTTGTCTCAGCAATTATTCAACAGATTCCAAGAAGAATTAAAAAAATGGTCTTTAATGGACTGTGTGGAATGAAAGTAAAATATCTTCGTTTCTATGAAGTTTTGCCAAATATGCCAAAAGAGATTTTTGAAAAACACATGGAAAAAGTAAGAAAAACTGTGCAACAATTGTAACAATTTACTTTTTAGATTTTAAAGTTATAAGAATTAATATGTTAGAAAAATTTAGAAATTTTATGATCGAGTCAGCAAATATTATGTTTGATGACACCAAAAACGATTTACGAAGTTTACCAAAATCTGTGCGATTACAAATTTTAATTGTTTTATCTTTTGTTTGGTCAACAGTTTTTAGTTTATATGTTTTTTCAATTACATCATTCATTTTTGGGTGGGCTGGTGTAGTAATGGGTCATATCGGTTTAATCATTGCTGTATATTTAACTTTTAAATTTTTTCATAAAAAGCAAGAACAGGCTGTAAGTGTATTTCAATCAGGAAACTATAACCCTGCTAAAATCTTTGCTGTTTTTTTTGTAATCTTTTTTATTTTCATTTTTACTAAAGGAATTGATGTTTTAACTAGAACGAATTCATACGAAACCCCGTACTCTGGTCCTGATACAACGACTGAAGAGAGAATTAAAAGATTTGTAAAATAGTAAAATCTTATCTAAAATTATTACATGAAGTTATTAAGAGTAGGTAATAAAGGACAGGAAAAAGTTGCTGTCTTAGATTCTAACAATCAAATAAGAGATTTATCTTCGCATATTCAAAATTTAAGTCCTGACACATTAAACGAGTCTACTTTAGATA
The DNA here is from genome assembly GCA_028097945.1 of Candidatus Pelagibacter sp. The sequence continues at coordinate 848 of JAOHFJ010000012.1, read as the reverse complement.
AATTATCAAAAGTTGATTTATCAAAATTAAAAGAAATTGATGTAAAGACTAGAATTGGAAGTTGTGTATCTAATCCAGTAGACTTTTTAGCTATCGGTTTAAATTATAAAGCCCATGCAGAAGGTACAAATTCTAAACTTCCAAATGAGCCTATTCTATTTAATAAAAGTTCTGGCTGTATTCAGGGTCCTAACGATCCAATAATCAAACCGAAAGCTGCAAATAAAATGGACTATGAAGTGGAAGTGGCAATGATAATTGGTAAAGAGGGAAAAAATATTTCCGAAAACAAAGCTCAAGACCATGTTTTTGGTTATTGTATTGTTAATGATATTTCAGAACGTTCTTGGCAAAAGGAACGAGGTGGTCAATGGATTAAGGGGAAATCTATTGCAGGTCCGTGTGGTCCTTATCTTGTTACAAAAGATGAAATTAATGACATTAATAATGTAAATCTTTCCTTAGATGTAAATGGAGACAGAAGACAAACTGGAAACACGAAGAGAATGATATTTAGTTTTAATTATCTAATAGCTCACATCAGCCAGTTTATGACACTATATCCGGGAACTATTATCACAACAGGGACACCCGCAGGAACTGCAATGGAAATGTCTGAACCTAAGTTTTTACAAGATGGTGATAAACTTAATTTAAAAGTTGATTTTTTAGGTGAACAAAATCAATTAATCATAGAACAGAACTAATCTTTAAATCTTTTTTTCTTAAAAGAACTTTTTTTATTAGTAAAGTTTTTTTTAAATCTAGAACCCGGTCTATCGTCTCTGCTACCTCTGTCGTTTCGATCATCTCTTTTTTTAAATCTCGATCCTGGTCTATCGTCTCTG
>JAOHFJ010000011.1 GCA_028097945.1 Candidatus Pelagibacter sp. | reverse complement strand
CAGGTGATGCGGTTTTAAAATGTAAAAAATATATTAAAAGTAAATATTTTTTAATGCTACTTCCCGATGACTTAATAATAAGAAAAAATTGTTCGAAAGAAATGATACAATTACATAAAAAAACTAATGGATCTATAATTGCCACAAAAAAAGTAGAAAGAAAAACTGTATCAAGATGGGGAATTCTATCAATTAAAAATAAAAAAAAAAAATATTTTCAAATTAAAGATGTTGTAGAGAAACCTAGTATCAAAAAAGCGCCTTCTAACTTTGCAATTATAGGCAGATATATATTGCCAACCAAAATTTTTAGTGAAATTAAAAAATTAAAACCTGGTCAAGGAGGAGAAATACATATTACTGACGCAATTAGAAGCTTAATTAAAAAAGAAAATAAATTTTATGGTAATATTTTTACAGGTAAATATTTAGATTGCGGAACTTTAAGTGGATATATTAATTCAGGAATTCAAATATTTAAAGGAAAATAAATGAAATTGTGCATGATAGGAACTGGTTACGTTGGATTAGTTAGTGGGGTCTGCTTTGCTGATATAGGAAACCAAGTTGTCTGCGTTGACAAAGATAAAAACAAAATAGACAAACTCAATTCTGGAATTTCTCCAATTTATGAACCAGGATTGGATGAATTAATAAAAAAAAATTTTTCTGCTAAACGCCTTTCATTCACTACAAATATCGATAAAGCTATAAGCTCATCAGATATAATTTTTATATGTGTAGGTACACCTACAAAGAAAGGATCAATTAAAGTTGATTTATCTTTTGTTTATAAGTGTGCAAAAGAAATATTAAAATATTCAAAAAGAAAAAAAATTATTATTACTAAGTCTACAGTTCCAGTAGGAACAGGCGATGAGATTGAAAAGATTTTAAAAAAAAAGAAAAAACTTTTCACGGTAGCTTCTAATCCTGAATTCTTACGAGAAGGTGAAGCAATACGAGATTTTCGATACCCCGATAGAATTGTAATAGGATCTAACGAAAAAAAAGCCTTTAATACTATGAAAAAACTTTATGCGCCATTAACAAATAAAGGCTCAAAATTTTTTACTACTTCAAGAAGAGGAGCAGAATTAATAAAGTATGCATCAAATGCTTTTCTTGCAACCAAAATTACTTTCATTAATGAACTTGCTAACTTATGTGAAAAGTCTGGAGTAAATATTGAAGATATTTCATTAGGCATGGGTTCTGACAGTAGAATAGGTGGTAGGTTTTTACGTGCTGGCCCAGCTTATGGAGGCTCATGTTTTCCAAAAGATACTAAAGGTCTCGTATCAGCTGCTGAGAAATATAAGATAAATTTGTCGGTTGTTAAATCAGTTATTAAATCAAATCAAAACAGAGTGAATTTACTTACAAAAAGAGTTCATAAAATTTTGGGATCAAATCTAAAAAATAAAAAAATTTCTTTCTTAGGCGTTACATTTAAACCAAACACAGATGATATGAGAGATTCGACTAGCCTTAAAATGATACCTTACCTATGCAAAAAAGGAGCAAAAGTAAATTATTATGACCCTTCTGGAGAAAAGAATGAATTTAGAAAAATCAAAAACTGTAATTACAGAAACAATATAAAATCTAACTGTATTGGTGCAGATTTAGTAGTTCTACTCACTGAATGGGACGAATTTAAATCAATAGATTTTAAAAAGATTGTTAAAAATAATAAATTTAAAGTTTACGACCTAAGAAATCTTTATTCTGCTGAAGAAATGAAAAAAAATAACATCAGATACTTCTCTGTAGGCAGACCTAACTCTATTTAAGTGAATAATTTTAAAAAAATATTTTTATTTTTTGCAATAATCTTTTCAACTAAGGCTTATGCCAATAAAAGTGATATAGTTATTCCGAAATATTTCTTTGCAAATGAACTTACAAAAAAAACTTGTTCACTAAAAGGCGTGCATGGTTATGGCAGCTGGGGCAAAGCAGGCTGGGACTTAGATCTTACAATAACACATGTAAGCAAGTCAAAAAATCCTGAATTACAAGGAAACAACTATGATCATTTAATGAAACTTACTAAGTATGATTGGAACAAAGATCACAAACAAAGATCAAACAGCATATATGTTAATCACGAAAAACACTCTAATAGGTTAGCACTATTGCATGGAGCTATTGTTACGGCAATTATAAATAACAAAATGGACGAGCATGGACCACTAATTGCAGAAGTTATGGTAGCTTGGGCAGAAGCAGGTGTGATGTTAAGTACTTTAACTTCTAAAGAAATTAGTAAACTGAAAGATGAAGGTAAAGTTGATAAACTATGTTACGGCGGTGCGAAAGCCAAAGGTGACAAACCTTGTATCTCTCACAGGCCGCACGAAGCTCAAATATATGGAGCTACCTATATACAACAAGCATATTTAATGAAAGATCAATTTACTAAAGAACAATCTAAAATTGTTGATGAGTATATTGATGCTTTGTACAAAAAATATATTAAGCCGTGGGCTGTAAAAGAATTAACAACAAAGAAACATGCAAGAGGTTTTATACAAATGGCTGATGGAACTATCTCTGTGCTATCGTATTTGGCCTGGAAAGATAAACCAGAAGCAGCATCAGAATGGTTTAAAAAGGGAATTAGTAAAGCCGATAAAGTTGTATATAAAGATGGATATATTCATAATAACAGTTTCAGAGGTGTTAGAGATGTCTGGTATCATTCACAAGGTGTGAACAATTTGCTAGGTCTTTATGCTATAGCAGAACTATGGGGTTATAAGCGGTTTCCACCAGAGTTAAAACAAAGAATAGATAAAACTGTTGAAGTATTAAACTTGGGTCTTACAGACGTTAAAAAGTATAGAGAACGTAAAGATCCGTCAGGATTACAAAATTATACAAAAGATCAAAAACACGCAACATATCACGTACACCAGATGGCTATATCTCTAGACTGGTTAATTGATAAGTATACAGACAAAGATCATACTATAGTTTCAAATGACAAAATGTGGAGATCTAAAAAATCAGTTTATTTTGTAGACAGAAACTTTGGATTTGAGCCAAAGTGTATGAATTAACATTAAAAATTAATTAAGTTCAAAAATAGCATCGACTTCAACTGAAACACCCAATGGTAAACTGTTCACACTCACAGCTGCACGTGTATGTTCACCTTTTTTATCAAAAATCTTAGCTATAATATCTGAAGCACCGTTTATAATTTTAGGCTGATCTTTAAAATCATCTGTTGAATTAACATAACCTGTTAATTTGACACACGATTTAACTTTATCTAAATCTCCACCACAGGCATTTTTAACATGGGCAACAATACTTAAACCACATCTTTCGGCAGCTTTATAACCTTTCTCTATATCTAAATCTTTTCCAATCTTACCTGTTATAAGTTTTGCATTTTCATCAATAGATATTTGACCAGAAATATATAATAGTTTTCCAATAATCTTTGTAGCAACATAAGCTCCTACTGGTGCTTTTGGTTCAGGTAATTTTATATTTAAGCTCTTTATTTTGTTTTCTATTTCGCTCATTTTCTTTTACCTTTTTTTTTATTTTTATCGTATTCTTTTCTTTTTTCAATTAATATTAATGCTTCTTCCATAGTAAGTTCATTTGGGTCTTTTTCTTCAGGAATAGTTGCATTTAGAGACTTGTACTTAATATAAGGTCCATATTGCCCCTTCATAATTCTAACTGGTTTTTTATCCTCAGGATGTTCTCCAAGGTCTTTAATTAGTGAAGAAGAAATCCTCCCTGGTTTAGCTTCCGCAATTAAAGTTATTGCTCGATTAATTCCAATTGAAAAAAGATCTTCAACATTTTCAAGTCTTGCGGATTTATTTTCACATTTTAGATACGGACCAAATCTTCCAGAGTTTAGAGTTATATCTTGTTTATTTTCCGGATGTTGTCCTAACACTTTTGGGAGAGAGCATAAATATTTTGCTTTGTCTAAATCAACACTGTCAACATCAATACCTTTTGGAATGGAAACATTTTTGAGATGTTCATTCTCATTTTTTTTCTTTCTACCTTTTTTCTTTTTTGTTTCTAATTCCTCTTTCTCTTTTTCATATTGCAAGTAGGGGCCAAATCTACCATTCTTTAAATATATATCTTTACCTTTTTCGTTTTGACCCAATAGTTTAGGCTCTGCTAAGTTATATTGAGCTGCAGCTTTAGCTTTAGATAAAGGTCTAGTAAATTTACACTCTGGATAATTTGAACATCCTATAAAAGCCCCACCTCTAAAACTATTCTTAAGACTTAGTTCTCCACTGGAACACAATTTACATTTTCGATCTATAGCGTCTTTATCATCTCTTTCAAAAATTAAAGCGCCTAAACTATCATTCAACAAGTCTAATACTTCTCTGGTTCTTTTTTCTTTAACTTTTCCAACATTTTCGTAAAAATCTTTCCAAAAATTATCTAAAACTTTTACCCATTCAATTTTACCACTTGTGATTTCATCCAGCTGATTTTCTAGATCTGCAGTGAAATTATAATCAACGTATTTAGAGAATAATTTTTCTAAAAAAGCTGAAATTAGTTTACCTCTGTCAGTTGGATTAAACCTTTTATTAATTAATTCGACATAATTTCTCGTTGATAATACAGAGATAATGCTAGCATAAGTGGAGGGTCTCCCTATGCCTAATTCCTCCATCTTTTTTACCAAACTAGCCTCAGAGTATCGTGGTGGTGGATCTGTAAAGTGTTGCTCATCATTAAGCTTAAGTACATTAATTTCTTCTCCAGCTTTGACTTCAGGTAAAATATTTTTTGCATCTTCGTCAGTTTCTTGAACTTGATAAACTTTAAGAAATCCATCAAATTTTACTACAGAGCCACTAGCTCTAAAGTTAATTTTGTTATCTTTTGAGGAAATAATTATTGTATTTCTATCAAACTCTGCTGGAGTCATTTGAGATGATAAGGCTCTACTCCAAATTAATTCATAGAGTTTAAATTGATCTGCATTTACATATTTTTTGATATCAGACGGTTTCCTACTTATATTAGTCGGTCTAATTGCTTCATGAGCTTCCTGAGCATTTTTTGCTTTCTTTCCCGTATAACTATTTGGTGTCTCAGGTAAATATTTATCACCATAATCTTCAGTAATGAATTTTCTAAAGTCTTCAATTGCCTCTTTTGAAATATTAGTTCCATCAGTTCTCATATAAGTAATTAATCCAGTAGTTTCGCCCTCGATATCTACTCCTTGATAAAGTCGTTGTGCAATTTGCATTGTTCTAGAAGCTCCAAAGCCAAATCGTCCAGATGCTGTTTGTTGTAATGTTGAAGTTGTAAAAGGGGCTAGAGGGTTTCGTCTAAATACTTTTGAATTTACATCAGCTATTTCAAATTTTGTTTTATTGATTACATCAACTGCTTTTTGTATCTCTTCTTTATTTTTGAAAGAAAATTTTTCAATTTTTTCTCCATTAAATACACTTAATTTTGATAAAATATTTTTATTATTTTTGTTCGTAAAGTCTGATGTAAGAGTCCAATATTCTTCTGGTTTAAATAATTCTATTTCCTTTTCTCTTTCAGTTATAAGCTTTAAGGCTACAGATTGAACTCTTCCGGCTGATTTAGATCCAGGTAATTTTGTCCAAAGAATTGGTGAGATATTAAATCCTACAAGATAGTCCAAAGCTCTTCGTGCTAGATAAGCTTCAACTAAAGGTAAATGAATTTCTCTTGGATTTTTAATAGCATTTAAAATTGCTTTCTTCGTAATCTCATTAAAAACAACACGTTCTAGATGTTTATCTTTTAATAATTTTTTTTTATCTAAAACCTCTTTAACATGCCATGCGATAGCTTCACCTTCACGATCGGGGTCCGTAGCTAAAATAATTTTATCAGAGTCTTCAGCAGCATTAGTAATTTCTTTTAAATATTTTTTTGAAAAAGAATCTATTTCCCATTCCATTTGAAATTTATTATCTGGATCTACAGATCCATTTTTTGACGGAAGATCTCTTATATGACCATAACTAGCTAAAACTAAATAATCTTTACCTAAATATTTATTTATTGTTTTTGCTTTTGCTGGACTTTCAACAATTACTAAATTCATTATTCGTTTATTTTCAAAATTAAACGAATTTGTCAAATTTATTATTTAAAAACTAGAAAAGACAACACTTATAACTTAATTTTACTTTCTTCAGAATTTTTTAATCTAACTATATTTTCTCGATGTGTGTAAATGATAATTACAAAAAAGATAAAAAGTATTAAAGAAAAATTATTAATAAAAAAATATGAATAAGCAAAAACAATTAAAGATGAAAGGATTGAAGATAATGATGCATATCTAAATAAAAAAGATAAAATAAGCCAAGTAATTCCAAAAATTAGAAAAAATTTATATGAAAGTGCTAATATAACGCCCAGATAAGTCGCAACTCCTTTACCTCCTTTAAATTTTAACCAAACGGGAAAAATATGACCGATGAAACAAATCAAAGCTGAATATGAAATAAGATTATCAAAATAAAAAAATGTTATAATGATAGAAAAATACCCTTTTAATAAATCAAGTATGAGAGTAGCAACTGCAAGAGATTTTTTTCCAGTTCTTAAAACGTTTGTGGTTCCAATATTTCCTGATCCTATTTCTCTAATATCTTTTTTTAAAAAAATTTTTGTTAAAACTAATCCAAAAGGAATAGATCCTAATAAATAAGAATACACTGCAACTATTATTAAATTTATATCCATTAGTTTGAGTAAACCAGTTCACCGTTAAGGTAGGTCATTAAAATCTTTCCTTGAAGATTTCTATTTTCTATAGCAGTATTTTTTGATTTAGATTTCAGTTTATCAGCATCTACTTTCCAGGGGGCCTCTAAGTCAAATACGCAAATATCACCATCTGAGCCTTTTGCTAAAGTTCCTTTTTTTATATTTAATATTTTAGCCGGGTTAATGGTTAAGGTCTCTATTATTTTATTCAGAGGAAGTGACTCATTGTGATACATTTCTAATGAAAGAGGCAAAAGGGTTTCTACACCAATAGCGCCTGTAGCTGCTTGAGCAAATGGCAATCTTTTGCTTTCTTCATCTTCAGGTAAATGATCTGAAACAATTACATCTATTAATCCATCCTTGATACCCTGAACTAGTGATAACCTATCTTCCTCAAGTCTAAGAGGCGGAGATAATTTTAAAAAAGTTTTAAATTCACCTATATCATTCTCGTTTAATGATAAATTGTTTATCGAAACACCTACGCTAAATTTTTTACCATTATTTTTATTTTTTCTAATAACATCTAATGATTGCTTAGATGAAATCTGATTTATGTGATATCTACAAGGATATTCACTGAGTAAACTTAAGTCTCTTTCGATTATTATTTTTTCAGCTAGAGCTGATACACCTTGTAGTCCAAGTCTTGTGGCTATCTCTCCATCGTTGATACAAGCGTTTTTTGACAGCTCATAGTCTTCCGCATGTTGCATTATCAAAACCCCAATATCAGAAGCATAATCCATTATCCTAGACATCAGCTCTGTATTTTGAATAGTTTTATTTACATCACTAAAGCCAATTATTCCTCTTCCAGAAAGCAAGCCCAACTCAGTCATCAGTTCACCTTCACATTGTTTAGTTATTGAAGCACAAGGAAAAAGGTTAACATTGGCTTTGTCTCTTCCTCTTCTAATAATAAAATCAACCATTGAAACGTTATCGATAATGGGTTTTGTATTGGGCATGGTTACTATAGATGTAACCCCTCCAGATAAAGCAGCTTGGCTAAGTGTTCTAAAGTTTTCCTTATATTCATATCCTGGCTCACCTACAAAAGCCTTCATATCTACTAACCCTGGAATTAAAACATTGTCTTTTAAATCAATTATCTCAGCATCTTTGCTAGCATCAGTTTTTTTTACATTTTTTCCTATAGCTTTTACTTTTCCTTTATCGTTTAATATTAAAGAGCCTTTCTCATCCATATCTTGCGATGGATCTATAATTCTTGCATTAATAAAAATTTTTTCTTTCATTTATTTACAATACCTTTTTAAACATGCCATTCTTACTGCTACACCTAATTCAACTTGCTCTTTAACTAAACTTACGTTTATGTCATCTGCAAGTTTAGTATCTATTTCCACTCCTCTATTCATTGGACCAGGATGCATAATCAACGCATCTTTTTTTGCAAATTTTAATTTCTCTGGTGTTAAACCGTAAAATTCATAATATTCTCTTTTCGATGGCAAGAACGAACCTTGCATTCTTTCATTTTGAAGTCTCAACATCATTACAATATCACAACCATCAAGACCTTTTTTCATATCTGTAAAAGACTTTACTCCCATTCTATCAATTGATTTTGGCATTAATGTTTTAGGTGCTATTACATTTACTTCAGCACCTAACATATTCATTAAATAAATATTTGATCTAGCTACCCTTGAGTGAAGTATGTCACCACAAATTGCTATCTTCAGTCCTTCAATTTTACCTTTTCTATTAATTATTGTTAAAGCATCAAGTAAAGCTTGAGTAGGATGTTCTCTTCTTCCATCACCAGCATTAATAACTGCACAATTAACTTTTTGAGATAATAAATTTGGTGCACCTGAATCTTGGTGCCTGATTACAATTAAGTCAGGGTGCATCGCGTTTAAAGTCATTGCAGTATCGATTAATGTTTCACCTTTTTTAAGCGCAGAGTTGTCCATGTTCATAGACATTACATCTGCACCTAATCTTTTACCTGCTAGATCGAATGAACTTTGAGTTCTTGTCGATGGTTCGAAAAATAAATTAATTTGAGTTTTTCCTCTAAGAACATCTAATTTTTTTGAGCTACTTCTGTTTAATTCAATAAATTTTTTCGCTTCATCTAATATTGATTTAGCTTCTAATATTGAAAGGTTTTGAATACCAAGAAGATGTTTGGGAGAGTTTTTAATAGCTGTATTGTTTTTCTTAACTGCCATTAAAATCAACTCTATAGGCGTTTTATAGTATCAGATCAAGTATTTTCTTTAGTTAAATAGTCTAAGGCTCCTTGAAGTATAAATTGTGCAGAATTCTCATCTAATTTGCTTATCTTTTTTGACGTGTTTGATGCTAAATCATTGGATAAATTAAACGCCCCCTGACTTGATAATCTCTCATCCCATAAAGTGACATTTTCAGTAACATCTTTTGATAGATTAATAGCTAAATCTTTAGCTGATTGTGACGATTGACTGGAAGATCCATCCATATTAATTGGATTTCCAACTACAATGCCTTTAATCTGATTTTCATTAAAAATCTTTATTATTTCTTTAAGAAACTCAGAATATTTATTTTTAATTAAAGTCGTATATGGAGTGGCAATAATTTTATTTTCATCAGAAATGGCTACACCAATACGTTTTCTACCGGGGTCAATTCCCATTAACCTGGACTTTTTATCGAGTTTTTTCTTAAATTCTTTAATATCAAGCATGAAATTTACCTAATTTGTGATAAAACACATTTAAATTAACTTATTTCACAAATGTCCCTAGATAAAGAAAAAATTAAACACGTTGCAAAATTAGCTCGAATTTCGGTTGATGACGCTAAAGTGGAGAGCCTAACAAAAGATTTAAACTCTATTTTTAAGTTTATAGAGCAATTAAATGAACTAAATACAGACAAAGTCGAACCATTAACTTCTATACTTAATCAATCATTAAGATCGAGAAAAGACGAAATTAGTGATGGTAAGATAAGAGAGAAAGTTCTGAAAAATTCACCTAAAGAAAATGAAGAATTTTTTGTTGTTCCTAAGGTGGTGGAGTAATGGCTGATATTACAAATCAAAGTCTTAATGAAATTATAGAAAACGTAAAAACGAAAAAAGTCTCCTCTACAGATTTAACCAAAGCATATATAAAAAACATTGAAAGCGCAAAAAAGTTAAATGCATTTGTTACTACAACATTTGATCAAGCTTTGGATAAAGCTAAACAATTCGACAATAAACCAAATTTTGATCAATTGCTGCCAGGAATACCTTTAGCTGTAAAAGATTTATTTTGTACAGAAAATACAAAAACAACTGCTGGAAGCAACATTTTAAATAATTTTATTCCATCTTATGAGTCAACTGTCACAAAAAATTTATGGAACAATGGATCTTTTCTTTTAGGAAAATTAAATTGTGATGAATTTGCGATGGGCTCTTCTAACGAGACAAGCCATTATGGAAATGTAATTAATCCTGTAGGAGATCAATTAGTGCCCGGAGGCTCATCTGGAGGATCCTCATCTGCTTTAGCCGCAGACTTAACTCCAGCTACAATTGGAACAGATACAGGTGGATCAATTAGGCAACCAGCTTCATTCACAGGTACCGTAGGTTTAAAACCAACTTATGGTTTATGTTCTAGATGGGGTATCGTAGCTTTTGCATCTTCTTTAGATCAAGCTGGCCCAATGACAAAAACAATAAAAGATTGTGCAATCATGCTGGAGTCAATGTCTGGTTTTGATGAAAAAGATTCTACTTCAATAAATAAAAAGAAAGAACAATATTCAAAAAATTTAAAAGATAATATTAAAGGTTTAAAAATTGGAATTCCAAAAGAATATCGTGTTGACAATATGCCAAAAGAAGTTGATGAACTTTGGGAAAAGGGAAAAAAGATATTAAAAGATCTTGGCGCACAATTAATTGATATTTCATTGCCTCATACCAAATATGCTTTACCAACTTATTATATAGTTGCTCCGGCTGAAGCTTCATCTAATTTAGCAAGATATGATGGAGTTAGATATGGTTATAGATCAAAGCAAGGAAAAGATTTAATCGAGATGTATGAAAAAACACGTTCCGAAGGTTTTGGAGATGAAGTAAAACGTAGAATACTAATTGGCACTTATGTTCTCTCATCAGGTTATTATGATGCTTATTATCTTAAAGCACAAAAAGTGAGACAACTTATAAAAAAAGATTTTGATGATAGTTTTACAAAAATAGATGCAATTTTAACGCCATCAACTCCAAGTTCTGCATTTAAAATAGGGGAAAAAACAAATGATCCCGTTTCTATGTATTTGAATGATATTTTTACTGTACCTGTGAATTTAGCTGGTCTACCAGCTTTATCAATGCCTGCAGGTGTTGATAAGCAAGGTTATCCTTTAGGTTTGCAACTTATTGGTAAAGCATTAGACGAGCAAAAAATTCTTAATATTGGTTACGCATTTGAAAAAAATTGTGGTTTTAAAAATGAAATTAAAAAGTGGTGGTCATGAGTAAAGAAAAATTTGATTATTTTATTAAGGGAGAAAAAGGTAAATACGAAGTTGTGATAGGTCTTGAAGTTCACGCTCAAGTTCATTCAAAATCTAAACTTTTTTCTGGTTCATCTACTAAATTTGGTGCAGATCCCAATAACCAAGTAAGTTTGATTGACTCTGCTTTTCCAGGAATGTTACCGGTTATCAATGAAGAATGTGTTAAGCAGGCAGTAAGAACAGGTCTTGGTTTAAATGCAAAAATAAATAATTATTCTGTCTTCGATAGAAAAAACTATTTCTATGCAGATTTACCTCAAGGATATCAAATATCTCAGTACAAGAACCCCATAGTAGGAGAAGGTAAAGTTTTATTAGATATGCCTTATGGGTCAAAAGAAATTGGCATAGAAAGACTTCATCTCGAGCAAGATGCGGGTAAAAGTATTCATGATATGGATCCATCTAATACTTATGTTGATTTAAATCGTTCAGGAATAGCTTTAATGGAGATAGTAAGCAAACCAGATCTTAGATCACCAGATGAGGTTAATGCATACGTTAAAAAATTAAGGTCAATAATGAGATATTTAGGAACCTGTGACGGAAATATGCAAGAAGGATCACTTAGAGCTGATGTTAATGTTTCTGTAAGAAAAGAAGGTGATAAAAATTTTGGTACACGTTGTGAAATAAAAAATGTAAATTCTATAAAATTTATGCAGATGGCAATAGAGTACGAAGCCGCAAGACAAGTTGAACTAATAGAAAATGGTAAAGTGATAGATCAAGAAACTAGGCTTTTTGATACTAAAAAAAATGAGACAAGATCAATGAGATCAAAAGAAGATGCTCATGATTACAGATATTTTCCAGATCCTGATCTTTTACCTTTAAAGTTAGAACAAAAATTAATCGACGACTTAAAAAAAACTCTTCCAGAACTTCCCGATAAGAAAAAAGAAAGATTTATAAAAGAATATGGACTAAATGCGTATGAAGCAAATGTTCTAGTTTCTGAAAAAGAAATATCTGACTATTACGAAGAAGTTGCAAAATTATCAGATAAAAAACTTGCAGCTACTTGGATGATGGGGGATTTATTTGCAATGTTAAATGATAAGGGACTTGATATATCAAAATCTCCTATATCAGCAAAGCATTTTGCAGAATTAGTTCAATCAATAAAATCTGGAGAAATTTCAGGGAGAATAGCGAAAGAAGTTTTTGAAATAATGCTTGAATCAGGTGACAATCCAAAAAAAATAATTGAGTCAAAAGGCTTGAAACAGCAAAGCGACCCTAAAGAATTAGAAAAAATGATTAATGAAATTTTAACTAAAAACAAAGATAAAGTTGATCAATATAAATCCGGAAAAGAAAAATTATTTGGTTTTTTTGTTGGTCAAGTAATGAAGTCTTCTGGAGGAAAAGCAAATCCCCAATTAACAAACGAGATTCTAAAAAAACTTTTAAAAGGCTAATTATGCCTAAAAAATTAGATTTAACAGATAATCTTGAAAAGTATATTATTGACCATTCTGAAGATTTAACTGACATTCAAAAAGAAATCTTAGACTATAATCTTAGCCTTGGTGACCAGAAGAAACTGCAAATATCTATTTCACAAGCACAATTTCTTCAAACATTAATTAAAACATCTAATACAAAAAAAGTTTTAGAAATTGGAAGCTTTACAGGTTTTAGTGCTTTATCAATGGCCCTATCATTACCTGATGATGGATCTTTAATCAGTTTAGATAAAAACTCTGAAATTAGTAAAAAGGCAAAATCCTTTTATGATAAGGCTAACGAAAAAAAGATTACACAAATTATAAAGTCAGCACTTGAGAGTTTAAAAGAATTAGAAAATTCCAAACAAAAATTTGATCTAGTTTTTATTGATGCAGATAAAGAAAATTATATAAATTATTATGAAAAAAGCATTGAGATGATTGACAAAAATGGACTTATTATAATTGATAATGTTTTATGGCATGGTGAAGTAGCTGATAAATCAAAAAAAGATAAATTCACCAATATTATCAGAGAATTTAACAAACATATAAAAGACGATAATAGAGTGACAAAAAATATCATTCCTATTGGTGATGGATTTACAATTTGTATTAAAAAATAATGTTTACAGTTATTGGTTTTTATAAGTTTAAGAAATGTAATTTTTTGAAGAAAAATAAAGAGTTACTGCAAAGAGAAATACTAAAAAACAAAATAAGGGGGACAATTATTCTTTCCTCAGAGGGAATTAATGGAACCATTGCTGGAAATAAAAGGAATATTAATAGAATTATTATAACTTTAAAAAAAGTATTTAGATTTAAAAATTTTGACAGCAAAAATATCTCGAAATGTGCTTTTCAACCATTCCACACAGGAAAAATTAAAATTAAGAAAGAAGTAGTTCCATTAGGTTTAAAAATAAATAAAAAAAATAAAAAACTTAATAAATATGTTTCAAATAAATCTTGGAATAAATTAATTTCCAACAAAGAAACTTTAGTAATAGATGCACGAAAACCTTTTGAATATGATGTAGGGACTTTTAAGAATGCAGTTAATCCTAAAATACAAAACTTCAGAGATTTCCCAAAATTTTTGAAAAAAATTGAAAAAACAAAACCTGTTGCTATGTTTTGTACTGGAGGTATTAGATGTGAGAAAGCTTCAATTTTTTTAAAAAACAAGGGGTTTAAAAATGTATTCCAATTAAAAGGGGGGATACTTAATTATTTAAATAAAACCGAAAAAAAAGACAGCTTATGGAAAGGCGAATGTTTTGTATTTGATAATAGAGTCTCATTAAAGCATAAACTTAAACAGGGATCTTTCTCAATATGCAGTGGATGTAGAACTCCCCTTTCTTCTCAAGATAAAAAAACAAATAAATATGAAGAGGGAGTTTCCTGTTCAAGATGCTATGACACACTTACTAACACACAAAAAAGTAGATTTAGAATGAGACAAAAGCAGATTATGCTTGCTAAGAAAGCTGGAAGGAAGCATATATTCCAAAAAGAATTTAAATAGGAAAAAATTGTCTAAAAAATTAAACTTAACTAAAGATCCAATCTGGTACTTGCTTGGAAAAGTAACTGTGCCTGCTAGCGTAGGATCTTTATTTCAAACTTTTTATAATTTAGTAGATACGTGGTTTGCGGGTAAAATATCTGCTGAAGCTATTGGAGCAATAGCAAAGTCATTTCCAATATATTTTGTAATAATAGCTGTTGGTGTTGGTATTGGCGCTGCAACAAACGCAAGTATTGGTAATTTACTAGGAGCAAAAAAAGACAATCAAGCCTCATTATTTGTCGCTCAATCAATAGTTTTTGCAATTGTAATATCTATCATTGTTACTTTATTTGGGCTTAATGCTTCTGATTTTCTATTAACAATAATGGGGTCTGATCTTCAAAGCATTACTTTAACTAGAGAATATCTGGATATTATTTTTTACGGTACTTTTATTGTAATGATTCAAATTTCCTTAAATGGAACTTTGAATGCCCAAGGTGATACAAAAAGTTACAGAAACGTTTTAATTTTTAGTTTCTTTTTAAATATAATTTTAAATCCTATATTTATTTGGGGATATGGTTTTATTCCAGCTTTTGGAATTGGTGGACTTGCTATAGCTACAGTTATATCTCAATTAATAGGAACTATTTATTTAGCTTACAAAGTTAATTCATGTAAATTAAGAAAATACTTATATTTTCAATGTTTCATCCCTAAATATACATTGATGAAAGACTTACTTTCTCAAGCAGTTCCAATAATGTTTAGTATGCTATTTATAGGTGTCGGTATTTTTAATATTTTATATTTCATAGGACAATTCGGTGAGCTAGCAACGGCAGGGTATGGAGCCGCCTTAAGAGTTGAACAAGTCTTTTTATTACCGGTTATTGGTTTAAATACAGCTGTTCTTTCTATTGGAGGTCAAAATTTTGGTGCAAAAGAATTTTATAGAATAAAAGAGCTATATTCAAAAGCACTTCTCTTCGGATGTTCATTCATGGCTGCTGCAGGAATAATTTTATTTTTTGGTGCAGAATTTTTTGTTTCTCAATTTACAAATAATTCTGATGCAATATATCATGGCGCTATTTATCTTAAAATTGCTGCCTTGATAGGACCAATTTACCCTGTATTTTTTATTACTACTGCAGTATTTCAGGCTCTTAAAAAATCAATTTATAGTCTTTATTTGAGCATTCTTCGATTAACGGCATTGCCATTTTTATCTTTATGGTATGTGATCAATATTAGAGGAGGAGACTATAATGATATATTCTATACCATATTGGCTACAAATTGGTTAATGGGATTAGCTGTTTTAATTTTTATTCCATTTTTCTTTAGAAAAAAATTTAGGATGAGTTTTAAAAAATTATTTGTATTTTAATCTATTTTCAAGTTTCCTCACGTAATAAGACACTATTAAAATTAAGACTAAGTATTCTAAAATTAAAAAAGTATAAATTTCTAATGGTCTATAAGTGGTTGTAACCAATTCATTAGCTTTTCTAGTTAAATCAGCTATTCCAATAATTGAAACCAGTGAAGACATTTTTAAAACGTAAACAAATTGATTTCCCAAAGCTGGTAAAACAACCTTAATTGCTTGAGGAAGAATTACAAATCTCATCTTTTTCCAAAAATCCATACCTAGTGATCCAGCAACTTCATGTTGACCTTTGCTAATCGAATTTATTCCAGCTCTAAAAATTTCAGCTTGAAAAGCACTTTCACTAATTGTTAACGCAATAATACCGGATACAAATGGTGAAAAGCTCACACCCATCATAATAGGTAAGCCATAATAAATCCAAAGTATTAAAACTAGTAATGGAATAGCTCGAACTATTTCAACATACGCAATATTAAAATAACTTAATAATTTGTTATTTGATAAAGAAGGTAAAGCAACAATCAAACCAATTATCATCGCCAGAACTATTGATATTACAGAAATATAAATTGTAGTAGTTATTCCACTGATTAAAAATTTTAAGTTAGTTAAACCTTCGACATTGTTAGGACTTAATATGTACCAACCCCATTCGTAGCTAGTGCTGCACCCTTGCAATAAAAAAAATAGAGTAAAATATTTTATAATCTTCACAGATTAATCATATTTGTTAATTGAAGTTATTTAAACTTAAATTATAAACTTTTTAGATTATATTTAGCTAGTAAAGTCTCAAAAAAACCTGATGCTTTTTTTTCTTTAATCCACTTACTAACATATTTGTTCCAAGTTTTGTCCTTCTTAGGAACCATCATTGCTAAAAAGGCTGGATTTTTTTCACCATCATTTACTATTGTTAATTGAGGGTATTTGATAACTAATTTATTTGCTTCAGTAGAGCTTGTTATGTTCCCATCAGCTCTTCCAGCAAGCACTTCTTGAAAATCCCTAGCGGGTGCCTCAACTGATTTTAATTTAGATTTTGGAAAAAATTCTTTAGCTTTTTCTTCTTGAGATGTTCCTAATGTAGTAGCAATTGTTACATCTTTATTATTTAAAGATTTCCACGTTGAAAATTTTTTTGAATTTTTCTTTAATACCAATGGAACTGTACCATATTTATAATAGGTTTCTGTGAAACCTGCTACTTCAGCTCTCTTAGGTGTTTTAGTTACACTTGTAGAAATGTCATACCTATCTGCTGTAATCCCTGCAACAATTGTTTTCCATTCTGCAGGTACAAATTTTACTTTAACACCCATATCTTTTGCTAACTCTCTCATCACATCAATATCAAATCCTTTATACTTATTAGTAGCTGGATCTTTCATTGACATTGGATCCCAATCACCAGTAGTACCAACTCTTAATTCTCCATTTTTTTTAATTGATTGAAGTTTTGACTCCGCGTTAGCTGCAGTTGATATTATTAGTAGCGTAATTATTGCTAAAATTTTTTTCACATCATTTCTTACTAATTATTAACCTTTATTTCTAAACGCAAATTGACCCAATTAATAACTTGACTATTGGCAGCAATATATCCTATAAAGAACAAAACAGGAACATTATGAAGCTTACAATACCATTTTATTTACACAAAGTAGGGGCTGGCTTTCCATCCCCTGCAACAGATTACATAGAAGACGACATAGATTTGAATTCACATCTAATAACAAATGCACCAGCGACGTTCATAATAAGAGTACAAGGTAAGTCCATGGTTAATGTTGGTATTTATGATGGTGATTTATTAATAGTAGATAAAAGTAAAGACCCAAGAAATTTTTCAACCGTAATTGCAAATATAAACGAAGAGCTTGTAGTAAAAACTTTAATAAAAGAAAAAGGGGTTAGTTACATTACATCAGGATCTAAAAATATATCTGATAAAATTAATCTTACAGAAAATCCAGAAATAATTATTTGGGGAGTAGTAACTTATGTCATCCACAAACAGCAATAAAAAAAATAAGATTGCATTAATAGACTGTAATTCTTTTTATGTTTCTTGTGAGAGATTATTTAATCCTAAGATAAATAATAAACCTGTTGTTGTGCTATCTAATAACGATGGTTGTGTAATTTCAAGATCAACAGAAGCAAAAAGACTTGGAATTAAAATGGGAGAACCTTATTTTAAAGTTAAAGAGCTTGTTAAAAAAAATAAAGTTCATATTTTTTCTTCTAATTATGCATTATATGGAGACTTATCTAGAAGAGTTATGAAAACATTGAAATCTCTTTCAGATAAAATAGAAATTTATTCAATAGATGAAGCATTTATAGACTTATCCCATATAAAAGAAGAAGAAGTGGAAAATTATGGGAAAAAAATAAGAGAAAGAATTTTAAAATGGACTGGAATTCCAACTAGCGTTGGTATAGCAAGCACAAAAACCTTAAGTAAGGTTGCAAATCACATAGCAAAGAAAAACAAGACAGGAGTTACATATTTACATAAAGATATTGATGCCCATCTTAAAAACTTTTATGTTTCTGATATTTGGGGAGTAGGGAAGCAGTTATCAAAATTATATGAAAAAAATGGAATAAACACCGCTTACCAATTAAAAAACATTTCTAATAGCTGGGTTAAAAAAAGTACAAATGTACTAGGCGCAAGAACAGTGATGGAACTTAGAGGAATTCCTTGTGTTGATTTTGAAACAGAAGAAGCTAAAAGGAAAAGTTGCTGTGTTTCAAGATCATTTGGGAAAAAAGTAGAAAGCTTAGATAAGTTAAAAGAGTCAATAACAACTCATTGTTTAAATGCAGCTGAAAAAATTAGAAATGATGAACAAACAACAAAGTCAATTACAGTTTACATAAGAACAAGTCCTTTTGATAAAAATAGAAAATATTATTCAAATTCAATAACTATTGATCTTCCAGTATCTACCAATAATAGTTTAGAGTTAGTAAAGACTGCTATAAAAGGTTTAACAAAAATATATAAATACGGGTATTTTTATCAAAAAGCTGGAATTATTTTATCGAAATTAAGCGAGGCTAGTCAAAATGAATTTAATTTACTAGCACCAATTATGGAAAAAAAATCAAAAACATTAATGCAAGCAATAGACTTTACAAACGCTAAGTACGGAAGAAATGCAATAAGTATAGCTCAAGCAGGAATAAACAATGATTGGAAAATGAGAAGAGAACATTCCTCAAAAATAGATACAGCTTCATTTGACTTTCTGCCAGAAATTAGTGTATAAAAAAATACGGGGTGTCTAAAAGACTGAGATTATACCCGAAGAACCTGACCGGTAATTCAGTAAGGGAAATATGGAAACATACACATCAATACAAACATCTTTAACCACAGTATTAATTGTTGGCCTATTCTTTATAGGATTAGGTTATTTAAACTCAAAAAAAATCACAGATAACAAAAGCTATATTGTTGGAGATAGAAGTGAAAATACATTTTCGCTTACAGCCAGTTTAACTGCATCAGCGCTTGGAGCATGGATATTATTTGGTCCAGCTTCGGCAGCGACTTGGGGTGGAATAGGAGCTGTTATTGGATACGCTTTAGGAACAGCTGCACCAATGCTTTTTTTACATAACTTTGGGCCGAAAATAAGGAAAGAGTTTCCAAAAGGCTTAACATTGACTGAATTTATTAAAAAAAGGTTTGGCATAGGAATACTTAAAATATGTTTATTTTTAATATTATTTTATTTAACAATATTTTTAATAGCAGAGGTGACTGCAATAGCCTCATTATTGAACTTTATTTCACAAGTACCATTATGGATTACTGCAGGCGTCACTTTAATCATATGTTTGCTCTATATATTAAGGGGTGGTTTTACTCTTTCAATTATTACAGACAAATATCAATTTACTTTCATAGTATTAATTATATTAACATCTTTATTAATAATTTTATCAAATATAGATTTATCAAGTTTTGAAATAATTAAAAAAAATTCACCAAATCTAGTAAATAAAAATTATTTACCAAATTATACAGCTGGATTAACTTTTTTTATTGCTGTTGCAGCAACTAATTTATTTCATCAGGGAAATTGGCAAAGAGTATTTTCAGCTAAAAATAATGCTACCCTTAAATTAAGTTTAATTTATTCATCAATTATTATTTTTTTAATTGTTTTTTGGATGGGTTACTCAGGACTTTTATCATATTCTTTAAATCCTAAAGTAATTCCTGATCTTGCATTCTTTGATTTAATATTAAATGAAAAAGACTCTTTAATAGTTATTGGAATATTAATATTAGCTATGTCATTAACATTGAGTACTATTGATACATTATTTAATGCTATTTCAAGTCTGATAATAGTTAATGGAAATCAAATTAATAAAAATTTAAAAGGAAAAAAAGTTATGAACCAAACAAATAAAATAGTTTTGCTGTTAAGCGTTTTAGTATTCGTTCTTGCTTCTAAAGGTTATAGTATTTTATATTTATTTCTTTTAGCTGACTTATTATGCTGTGCAGCAGTAATAACAATTTTTTATGGTTTTTTTAATAAAAAAATAAATTCTAAACTTGCTGCATATTCAATTATTTGTGGACTAATATCTGGTTTATTATTTTTTCCTAGTCAGAATTTTCAAAGCAGTATCTTAGTTGGTAATTTAATTTCTATAGAATTTTTTTCTATTTTAATTAAAACAAATTTACTTTTTATTTCATTTGCCATATCTTTGATTGTGCCTTTTTTAATGATATTGACTTATTCTTTACGTAATTCATTTAAATAAATTATCACAGCTATCCAAATAAAGATAAAAGCTACTAATTCGTCTAAAACTAACGGTTCATTAAAATAATATAATCCTAAAAAAAATTGTGCAGTGGGTGTTAGAAAAAATATCATACTTGCTGGGCCAATCCCTATTAATTCAAAACCTTTCGTGTACCAAAAAAGTGGTATTAAAGTCATAAAACCTGCCCAAAATAAATAGAAAGACAAAAGTGGTTCAGCTGTAGAGAAAATATTTAAACTATTGTTTATCAAAAAAATGAAAAGAACAATTGCAATTGGAGTGAGAAGCAATGTTTCCACAAGCAAACCTATATCAGATGATACCTTAACTTTTTTTCTAATTAGACCGTATAAACTAAACGTTAAAGCAACAGTTATTCCTATCCAAGGTATCTCTCCAAGTTTTATCAGAAAATAGATTAATGCTAAAATGACTAATAATACAGAAACAATCTTATTTCGATTATATTTTTCTTTTAAGAAGATTATTCCAAGAAAAACACTAAATATTGGAAAAATATAATAACCTAAAGCAGAGTCTAATAAATTATTTGTGCTTACTGCATATAGCCATGTAAACCAATTAATCGATACAAGAAGACCTGTTAAAAATAGGATAAATACATTTATTCTATGCTTAATTATTTTCTTAAATTCATTCCATTTAGAATAGTAGGATGTAGTAATAATCAATAATAAGGCGGTCCAAATCGTTCTGTGAATTGTTAACTCTAGAGGTGATGCATAAGATACAAATTTAAAGTATATAACCCCGATTACACCCCACCAAAGAGATGCACCCATTGTGAAGGAAATTCCTTTGAATAAATTTTTCTTCATTTGACCATTTTTTTGATTGATTTATATGGTAATTAATTAGTAATTAGAACTAAATTAGCTTGGTTATTTGGAAGAGTGGGTGAGCGGTTTAAACCAGTTGGTTGCTAACTAACCGTACGAGTAACATCGTACCGAGAGTTCGAATCTCTCCTCTTCCGCCACAAATTAATTAAAATAACTGTCTATTTTGACTGGCTCTTTACTGAGAATATATTTGTAAACATTTATATTTTCTAAAACTCTTTGTACGTAGTTTCTTGTTTCTTTAAATCTTATTTGCTCGATCCAGTTTATATATGATAGTTGTCCTTTAGATGGATCTCCGTTAACTCTTCTCCAAGTTTTAACTCTATTCGGCCCAGCATTGTAAGCTGCTATGGCAAAAGGATAAACACCATTATAATCTTCAATTAGAGAGTTAAAATAATAAGAACCTAATTTAATATTATACTCAGGATCTCTCGTTAAACCACTTATGCTATAAGGAAGCTTAGCTTGTTTTGCAACGATCTTAGCAGTGTATTTCATTAATTGCATCATACCTCTTGCTCCAGCCCAACTGTTTGCACTTTTATCAAACTCACTTTCTTGTCTAATGATAGCCAAAATTACTTCTGACTTAGGCATAACTTTATTATTAATTACTTTAGGTGTTGAAATAATTGGGTAGTTGTATTTATTGTAAAATCTTTTTTCATAAGATGCTTTTTTTGAAATTTGTATAGCAAAGTCATACCTTTCTAGACTAGCGGCCAAATCTGCAGCCAAAACTTCACTACCTTTATCAATATTTAAATCAGCTAAATGTTTAAAAATATCTTTTCCTAATTGAGTAGCATTAAGTTCTTTTAGCAAAAATAAATGTCTAATTAATTTATTTTTTTTAAATTCTTTCTCATAATCTTTTTCAAAAAAGCTCTGGTCTTTAAGTTCAAAATTTCCTCCTGGGTTAATTTTGTTAAATGCAAGCTGACCATAATATGTCATTGGAAATTCAGCTGCTTCGGAATAAAATTGTTTTGATAATTCTGTTTCATCAAGAAATTCATATGAAGCTCCCAACCAGTAAGCTCCTCTAGCTAAACTAATTGGGTACCCAACGTTATTATAAAAATTTTGAAAATGATTAATCGCGTACTCAGGTGAATTTAAAAAAGTTAATGCAATCCATCCCGATAGCCATTCTGCTTCTGCAAATGAAGGTCCAGCCGATAAAGCATGTTCGCTTGAAATTTTGTAAGCAGTTTTATATCTTTTTTTGTATATTAAATTTCTAACAACACTCTCTCTTTGATCCCACCATTTATCAGGACGGACCATTTGAATTTCAGTTTTAAGTGAATTTCTATATAAGATTTCCAATGAACCATCTAATCTTCCTCTCCGATTTCTCCATCTTAATCTGTCGAATTCAAGGCCTGGATCTTCTTTGAGATATTGAGGTACTTTTGAAATTGCATTATCGACTCCATAAGAGTTGCTCATTAAAATTTGTCTCGCGTTGTAAAGAGCTCTTTGATCTTTAGGTAAATACTTTAACATACGCTTCAGATCCCAATATTTTCTTTCCCATGCTAGATAATCAGCACGTTTAATATGATCATCTGAGTCAATAAACTTTTTAAATTTAGCTCTATAATAACCTAAATCATTTTTTCTTATCGATGCAGTTACCCATCCATCTTTTACTAATTTACGAACTTTATCATCTTGTTTTTGTTCAAGATAAGCCTCTGCTAATTTTATTTTTCCCAATCCACCAAGAGGAGGATATTTTTCAAACCAATTAATGACAGAAGTAGGAGAGTTGTTTCTTAAATAAATTTTCTCTTCAGCCAAATATCTTATTCTGTTAATTCTTGGATAGTCA
>JAOHFJ010000010.1 GCA_028097945.1 Candidatus Pelagibacter sp. | reverse complement strand
CAGTCAATAATGCATTGCCACATTCATTTAATTCCTAGAAGAAAGGGAGATGTCGAAGATCCTAGAGGTGGTGTAAGAGGCGTTATTCCAGAAAAACAAAAATATAAAAAAAAATAATTTATTTAACTGGAAACTTAACTTCTTCTTTGGGTTTTCTTTCTCTTAGATCAGATAAAATTTTTCTTAATACTGCAGCAAGTATTCCAAGTACTATGGCTGCAATAATTGCGAAAGCTCCATATAGAAAAGGCATTTCATTTGATAGCTTTAGTGAAAATTCTGCATATTGATTTAAATCAGTTTGAATTACTCTTTGCTCATTAATTAATTGTGACTGCTCTCTGAAAAATGAGTCATAAGCTATTGCAATAGCAACAGAAATTAACAGTGCTGCAAATAAAGATTTTAATTGATTAGCTTCGAGATATTGACCTAATTTTTGACCAAGTTGTACTCCCACAATTGATCCAAGAATTAAAGGTATAACTAAAAAGAAATCTATTGTTCCATAATTAAAAGAATGAAGGATGGTAACTATTGCGCTTATAAAAATTGTAACAAATAAAGAAGTGCCTGGAATTAATTTAACAGGCATACCAACTATATAAATCATAGCAGGCACCATTAAAAATGCACCCCCTATTCCCATCATTGCTGCAACAAAACCAACTATTAGACCTAATAAAATTGGTGTTAACGCACTTTCATATAATCGAGATTTTTGAAATCTCATTCTTAAAGGTAAGCCTTGCAACCAATTATGATCGTGTAATTTTTTTTTAGTGGTTTTTTTTTGAGTAGCTACTCTAAATACTTCAATCAACATAAGAGTGCCCACGATTGCCAAAAGATACATATAAAGTAATGAGATTATTACACTTATTTTTCCAATCCCTTCAAAATATGAAAAAGTAGAAATACCAAGTAATGTTCCTACTACACCACCTGCTACAATCATTAATCCCATCCTGTAATCTAAAGTATCTTTAAACCAGTGAGTTAAAGAACCTGACACAGATGTAGCTAAAATATTATTTACTTCATTTGGAACAGCGTAAACAGGAGGTATACCCATAAAGATTAAGAAAGGTGTCATTAAAAAACCTCCACCTACCCCAAATAATCCTGAGAGAACTCCAACAACTAAACTTAAAAAAAGAAGTAAAAAAATGTCAATATTGACTTGAACGATTGGAAGATAAATTTCTAGCATACCTCTAATTATGAATATGCCTGTGTAATTAGTAAGTCAATATTAATAAATAGTGGCTCCAAAGATTTTAATCAGACTATCTTCTTCTCCTAATACTAATCTACCTAAAAATTCACCTGGCTGAGTATTGCTGGTTTGTTTATATAATACCGTTATGTATTGCCCTCTTCTAATAGTGCCCAGAAAATCTTGTTTTTCAGATAAACTTGTTAAAAGCTTATTATTTGCCCACTGTTTACCTAGCTCCACTTCATTAGCACCGTAAAGCATTTGTGATGAAAAATCTTTTGTGAATCCACCATAGTCTTTAATGTTAGATGATTTAATTAAATTATCCCAAATTGGCTGAGCTATTTCTAATATTTCTTTGTCGGATTTATCGAGTAACTTCATTAACTTTTATGAAGCTTTCTTTTCCTTCTTTTCGTCTACGATATGGTAAACTGGAACTTTTTCCATAGTAAACTCTTTGGTTTTTGGATCTCTTCTTGAAACTGTTAAGCAGTGCCAATTTTCGTCATCAAGTTTTAAATGGTCACCTCTATAGTAATAACCTGGCCATCTTGTTTCTTTTCTAAATTTTGTATGTTCTGTAACACACTGAGAAGTAATAGTCCTGTGTTTCAATTCCCAAGCTCTCATTAGTTGATGGTAATCTTCAGCTCCAACATTTTCTAAATCTTCTTCGAGCCATTTCAATAATTCTAAACCTCTGTTCAACATATTTTCGTTTGTCATATAATTTGTAGCTATACCACCAACGTATTCATCCATAATTCTTTGAAGTCTTTGAAGGCCTTGTATAGGGGAAATATAACTTGGAGATACTGTTCCACCTGTTATTTCATTTCTACCAACTGTGTAATTTTCTAATGGTTTATAAATAACTTCTTTAAGATCTTTGTGTTGTTTATCACTAACTCTTATTCCATCTGCCTTTTTATCTTCGATATATTTAACTGCAGCTTTTGCGGCTAATCTTCCTTCTGTAAATGAACCTGATGAAAATTTATGTGCACTTCCACCAACCGTATCACCTGCTCCAAATAAACCGTCTACAGTTAACATTCTATTATAACCCCAGAAATATTCTTTTGGAGATAAATCTTCTGGTCCACTTACCCAAGCTCCTGAACATGTAGCGTGAGAACCCATTACATATGGTTCAGATGTTGTTAATTCTGGGTTTGTATACTTAGGATCAATATTTTGTGATGCCCAAACTACAGCTTGACCAACAGTCATTCCTAAAAAGTTTTCCCAACCAACAGTTTCTAAATGTGGATCTTGAAACGCTTCTTTTGTAACCATGTGAATTGGTCCGCCGCCCGCTTGTACTTCTTGAATGAATGCGTGGTTTCTTAAACATGTTGGAGTTGGATGATGATCAATATATTCACCAACCATATTTTTAGTATGCTCATACCATTTCTTCTCGTAATTTTCTCCATTTGCATTTTGAGTATAAGTTTTTAAATGTAAAAAGTAGGCACCAACAGGTCCGTAACCATCTTTAAATCTACATAAAACAATTCTGTTTTCCATTTGCGTCATCTTTGCGCCAACAGCTATTGGAAGAGCATATGCAGATCCGTTACTCCATGGTGCATACCAAGTTCTTCCCATTCCTTCACCGACCGCTCTAGGTTTAAAAATGTGTGAAGCTCCACCTGCAGCTACAATTACAGTTTTGGATTTGAATACATGATAGTCTCCAGTTCTCATATTGAAACCAACTGCACCACCTATTCTATTTTCTTTTTCATCATCCATTAAAAGATGAGTAATCATTATTCTATTATAAATTTTGTTTGCAGATTTTTTTGCAGCTTCAGCTACAATAGGTTTATAGCTCTCACCGTGAATCATGATTTGCCATTTACCTTCTCTAAGGTATCTTCCAGTTTTTTCATTTTTCATCATTGGAAGACCCCACTCATCAAACATATGAACTGTTGAGTCTACGTGACGAGCCATATCATAACCTAAATCTTCTCTGACCATTCCCATTAGATCATTTCTAGCGTATCTAACATGGTCTTCAGGTTGATTTTCATCCCACTGCATTCCCATATAACAATTGATTGCATAAAGTCCTTGAGCTACAGCACCGCTACGATCAATATTTGCTTTTTCGACGCAAACTATTTTTAAATCTCTTCCCCAGTGTCTAGCTTCGAATGTGGCACCAGTGCCAGCCATTCCACCACCAATAATTAGAACATCACTTTCTTCAACGTGAGTTTTTACGCTAGCCATTAATAATAAACACCTTTCTTAAATGAATCTTTACTCACCGTTGGAAGATCTCCGTCAATATTCAAACCTTTTGGTTCCGTGTAAAGTCTTTGAGTAGTTATCTCACCTTGGTTAGGTTTGTCTTCCTCAGCTAGTTTTGGAATAAATTTACCCCAAGGTTTTGTTGTAATCGGTGAAACGAAATTTTTTTCTGTTCCGTTTCTAAATTTTATTCTCCACGAAATAGTTCCTTTTTCTTCTTCTCTTCTTACTCTAACACTGTGCCCCATTGGTGCAAAGTCAGCGTAACCTCGAACGTCGATTGCATGATTTGGACAAGCTTTTACACACGAATAACACTCCCAACAAAAATTAGGTTCTATGTTTTTTGCTCTTCTGATTGTTTCATCGATGTGCATTATATCTGATGGACAAATATCCACGCAGTGACCACATCCATCGCATCTTGTCATGTATACAAAAGTTGACATAATTTATTTTTCTCCCTGTAGGTTTAATAGCATAAATTTCTTAATAATGCTTTGGTTGTTCTCTTTTAATCCCTAGTCCAAATTTCTCTGGAGCTTCAGCTGGTGGTGGCAAATTGTCTCTAGATCCGTCAGCCTCTGCTAAATTCTTTTGAATCGCAGCACCAGGTTTATAAAACATGTGAGCGAATTTTGACCAGTAAACACCTCCAAATAAAACTAAATTTGAAATAATAAATAAAACTAAAAATAAATAACTTAAACTAGTCATTCCTGAATGTTGTGTGTATGACCATGCTAAACCAAATGTTGCACAAGCCAATAAAGCTAAAACGAATAAATCAGCTTTTATAATTCTGTACCAAGGATGTGCTTCTGCGGAAACATCAACTCTTAAAAAAAACCAAAACCAATACCCACCTAAACAAGTTAAAATTGCACCTATATGCCATAGAGCTGTTAAAGTTGATGGAGTTTTAATACCAACTGACGAATAAGAAAAAATTAAAACGGCCGAACAGATCCAAAAGATAATTGTACCGTACATTCCTAACACATGTGCTAATCTTCTTTTACCCCACCCAAGTTCTGATGTTGTTGCAATATCGTGAGCAACAGTTTTTAAAATAACTGCAGTTCGTTTCCCTGATGTTAATTCAACTTGAGCATTTTTTTTTGCTTTTTTAGCGTTTTCAAAAAAATATTTAACATTTTTCTTATGTAGAATATCAACTAATACACCAACAAAAGTAAGTGCGGCCATTGCTAAAACAAACCCTTGCATTGCAATTGCTGGGATTGTTTCTGCTAGAGTTGAAAATGGATTGTTAGTTATCATTAGGCTTTTATATAATTGCGTATTTTAGAGGTCAAGTGAGAACGTTTATCAACTATTTAAGTTTACCGTCTTTTCTCATCTGTTCTCTAATTTTTGTTGCTGAAATCTGTTGAGTTTTCTCATCTAAGACGATCTCCTCAATTTTGTATCCTACCCCTCTTCCATAGCAAATGTTAGTTATATTAGGAACTAAAGTCACCTGTATTCTATTTTTATAATCTTTTAAGGCTTCAAAAATATTTTTTTTTACAGTCTCGAAATCAAATGGATTATCATCGACACCTTTAACATCTCTAACCATAATATTTACTTGTCCAGTTTTTTTAAGTATTTCTTCAAATAGTTTTTGGTGCCCTGCGTGCCAGGGTTGCCAACGACCAAGCATTTGTGCAGTGGGATTTTTATTATCCCACTTGTGATTATCATTTTTCATTAGAAAAACTTAAGCTGCAACTTGAAGATTGTGTTTTACTGACATGCCACTTAGAAAATTCCAAAGGTATTTTGCGGTAGATAATGCAGCTTTTTCCGCTTTAATTTGCTCCTCTTTGGATAAACCATCTAATAATTTTTCACATTCTGCTCTATGATGAACATCAGCAGATTTATGCGCTTCGAAGAATTCTAATCCTTTTTTTGTATTACAGGCGTAATGATTTTTAAGTCCTTGTATCTTGGTTTCAGCTATTTCAGGAATTTGTCTTTCATAAGTATATAAAGACGCCAATCCTTCAGCATAAGAAGATCTTCCTTGTTTGAAAAAATTATCTATAAGATTTTTTGTAAAAGTTTCTTGTTTTACTTCTTCAATTTTTTCAGCGTCAGCTCCCATTTCTGTTGCAAAATTCTTCCATAATTTTGGGTGATCTGCATCTTTGTTTTCTTCATCTTGTAAATTTTCCAAAAGAATTTTTCTTTTTTCAATATCCTCACATAATGAATGTGTTGCGCTTATATATCTTGGAAATGCTTTAACGTGCTGATAATATTGCTCAGCATAATCTTTTATAATCTCTCTTGTAAGCTTTCCTTCGTTCCATGATCTGTAAAAAGGGTGATTTAATAAATGGTATTGATCTAACTTTGAATTTAATTCTTTTGAAAACATTTTTTCTCCTTTGTTTGCTAAAGCCTATTAAAAAAGCACATTGTTTTAAACAAAAAAATTATCCACACTTTAAGGTTGTGTAGTTTTAAATGTTCACCTTTTGATTCACTTTTGATTCAGTTTGGGACTCAAAATACAACCTTAGATAGACTTATCAACACGGACTAGTCTTCTTTCATCAATTGGAAAGTGAACAGCTGTTGCAAACATAGAAAGCGCAATAGCCATATACCAAGCATAATCATAGGAGCCATAAACGTCATAAAAATATCCGCCAAGAAATGCTCCAGCGAAAGCACCGAATTGATGGCACAGGAAAACTATCCCAAATAAAGTACTTAAATACTTTGTTCCAAAAATTTGAGCAACTATTCCATTTGTAGGCGGTACTGTTGAAAGCCACAAAAGTCCAAATGTAACTCCAAAAACAATTGAATTTAGAAGAGATGGCGGAGAAAAAATAAATATGCAAATACTTAATGCTCTTAGTGTGTAAAGAACGCATAGAAGATTTTTCTTTTTATATTTCATACCAAGATAGCCCATTCCAAGTGTGCCAAAAATATTGAAAAATCCAATTAACGCTAAAATTATTGTTGCTGACCACCCACCCATTCCTCTTTCTTGCATATAGCCAGGTATATGAGTTCCGACTAGCGTAATTTGAAAACCGCAAACAAAAAAACCTAAAACCAATAAAACATAACCTTTATGAGAAAAAGCTTCTTTAATTGCCGATGTAAAAGTTTGGTCTCTATCAGCTTGAGAAGAATTTAAAATAGTTTTTGATGGTAGTAAAAAAAGGGATACCAAAAGTCCTATTGCTATGAAATACATAAAATATTTTAATGTTTGTTCCCAACCAACTAGGCCAAGACTATATTTAGTAAATAGTGGAGATAAAAAATAACCTATCGAAGCAGCTGCAGTAACAATTCCAGTTGCGACTGTCCTAGTTTCGTTAGGAAAATGTTTTCCTACTTCTGAAACTGGAACACCAATCGCTGTAGCCCCAAGAGCTATTCCAACTAAAACACCGAGACTGAGTTGAAAAAATATGCCAGTATTAGGTCCTGCATAAAGCATATAAATACCCAAACCAAAAATTATAAATCCAATGAAGACAGCTTTGTTGCCTCCAACTTTGTCTGCTAATAAACCAAAAAAAGGAGCAAACAATCCCCAAAAAAGCATTTGAATTCCAATAGCTAAACCAAACTCTGTTCTTGTGGAATCAAGGCCTTCTTCGAATGCAGAAAAAAACAAACCGAAAGTTTGCCTCAAACCCATTGAAATTAAAATAATACTACAAGCTGAAATTAGAACTATTAATGCAAGTCTATTAGGAATAAAATTTGACATTACTTAATGTATCTCAAAGAGTTTCTTAAATCATTAATTAAATCTTTGGGATCTTCCAATCCAATATGAAGTCTTACAATGTGAAGATTTTTATCTTTATATTTTTTGAATTCTCTTTGGATATCTTGATAAACAGCTAAACTTTCAAAACCTCCCCAACTATAGCCAATTCCAAATAATTCCAATTTATTTATAAACTTAAAAACTGAATTTTTACTTTTTGCTTTAACCACTAAACCTAATAAACCAGTTGCTCCTTTATAATACTTTTTCCAGTTTTTATAGTTTTTTGTTCCTTTCTTGTGAGGATATAAAATTTCTTTAATTTTTTTTTGTTTAAGTAAAAATTTTATTACTTCTTTTGTGTTCTTCTCATGTTTTTCAAGTCTTACATCTAAAGTTCTAAGTCCTCTTATAACTAGATATGCATCGTCTGGTGAAGCTCTATACCCTGAAACACGATTATAAAAATTTACTTTTTGAAAAACCTTTTTGTTAACAGCTAAAGTACCAACCATTACATCTGAATGGCCTGAAAAATATTTTGTTGCTGATGAAATTGACATATCGAAACCAAGTTCTAGTGGTTTTAAATATAATGGCGTTCCCCAAGTATTATCTAATGCTGTTATAATATTATTTTTTTTAGCAAGTTTGATTATTGCTGATAGATCTTGGAATTCAAAAGTATTACTACCTGGGTTTTCAACAAAAATTAATTTAGTTTTTTTAGTAACTTTATTTTTTAGGTCCTGAAAGTTGTCTGGATTATAAAATTTAGATTTTACACCAAATTCTTTCAGAAGCTTCGAGGTAATCATTCTTGTGGGAAAATAAACGCTATCAGATACTATTATTTCATCGCCTGGCCTACAAATACTCATTATAGAAAGCGCCACAGACGCAAAGCCCGAAGGTGTAAGAAACACATGATGAGCTTTTTCTAATTTTACAATTATATTTTGTAATTGAGTGGTAGTCTGGGTGCCGGCTCTACCGTAATCATAGTAATCAACTCTTTTATTCTTAGAGGGATCTTTATGTTTTAAAAGTTCCTGCATACTTTTAAAAAAGATTGTAGAGGCTCTAACTACTGCTGGATTTGCAGATCTATTTACTTTGTCTTGTGCCGTATGTTTTAAAAAGGTGCTTATGGACTTTTTCATAAAATAAGTATATTTGAACTTTATTAACTATAGACTAATTAAGATATAAAAAAGGAGGCAAAAATATGGGTTATCCCAAAAAACACCGTGGAAGAAGAAAAATTGGCTCAAAAAAAAGAAGAGCAAGAAAAAGAAATAAGAAAAAATAATCAATTAATTTTATGAATGAAATAGCTCAAATAAGAAAATTGAGTTTATGGATATTTTTTATTCCATTAATTGCTATTAATCTTTGTCTATTTATTTCTCAAAATCCCGAGTTTCTTGAGAACACATTTTTTACAGTTGATCAGATTGGACGGTCTGGGTTCTCAATACCTTATTTAGATGGAAGCTTATCAATAAGTAGAGCTTCTAGGACTTTTCCACAATACTTGATTTTTAAACCAGCAATGATTATTACTGCAATTATTCTTTATTTTTATTGGTCAAATAACAATAATTTGGTTAATAGGTTTAGATTAACAAATATTAATTATCAGTTTAAGACTTTTGGAATTCTCTCAGCAATTTTTTTAGCAATTCATTCTATTTTTCTTGGAATAAAATTTGACATACAAATTTATAAATTATTAAGAAGAGTGGTGTTATTATTATTTATTATTTTTGAAATTATTGCTCAAGGAATTCTTGTTTATCACTTTTTTAAATTAAAAGATAAAATTTCTAATTTTATTAATAAGAAAGTTTTATTTTTAAAAGCAATATTAGTTTTTATTTTATCTTCAGCTGCAATATTAAGCCTGCCTATACTTATAGACAAAGGTAATACGCACTTTAAACACGCACTAGAATGGAACTATTTTGTTGGAGTGATTTTGTTTTATTTATTTACAAGGTTTTTTTGGAGAAGAACCACATAAATTTCTAGGCTTTCGCCCAGAAATTTAGTAGTTTTGGCTCGTCGTTTTAGGCGCTACCGCCAAGCCATCCCGGTGAACTATTCTAGCGCTACTAGGTCCACCTTTCTGCCCTTTAAGCTTGAACCTCTCGGTTTTTCCTTAAATGGCCAGTTAAGAGTTGCCTCTTAATTAAGAAAATTAAATCATATTAATAAAAAAATTGTTATCACTTTAAACGAGCAGTGAATTAAGATGTTAACTATGTGGATTAATTTTTGTTGAAAGTCTTATGGATCCACCCACCACCTAATAATTTATCCCCAACATCATCTTTAGAATAAAATACGCAAGCCTGTCCTGGAGAAATTCCTGTTTCTTTATCTAAAATTTCTACATCAGCTAAAGTTTCTGAAATATTAATTTTAGCTTTTAAAAGTCTGCCTGTTGATCTCACTTTAATATTTATTGGTTTAATGAATTCTTCTTTTGATCCAAGAATATTTAAATTTCTTAATGAAATTTTTTTTACTTCAAGCCGTTCTTTGCTGCCAACAATAATAGTATTATTTTCTGCATCTATATTGATAACATATAACGGGTTACTGCTTGCTATTTTTATCCCTTTTCTTTGACCTATAGTATAGTTAATTATACCTTCGTGTTCACCTAATTGATTTCCTTCTAGATCAAGAATTTTTCCCGGCTTAAAAGCTTCTGGTTTAAATTTTCTTATTACTGATGCATAATCTCCATTTGGAACAAAACAAATATCTTGGCTATCAGGTTTTGTTGCAACGTTTAAATTTAATTTTTCAGCAATAGCTCTAGTTTCTGACTTATTTATTTCACCTAGAGGAAACCTTAAATAATCTAATTGCTCTTGAGAAGTGCTAAATAAAAAATAACTTTGATCTCTACTTTGATCCTTGGCTCTATACATATTTGCACTTCCATTTGTTTGAACTCTTGAGACGTAATGACCAGTTATTAATGCATCAGCTTTTAATTCTTTAGCATATTTAAATAAATCTCTAAACTTTACTGTTTGATTACATTGTACACACGGTATAGGCGTTTCTCCTGCGGTATAACTGTCTATAAATGTGTCGATAACCTCAGTTTTAAATTTTTTTTGATAAAATAAAATTTTATGGTCAATATTAATATTTTCTGAAACTCTTTTTGCATCTAAAATATCTTGACCTGCGCAACACTGCCTTCCTTCTTTTGACTGCTTAGTGTCATTGTATAATTTTAACGTTATGCCAGTAACATCATATCCCTCTTGCTTCATAAGTGCAGCGACAACAGATGAATCCACGCCACCAGACATTGCAACAACAA
This sequence comes from Candidatus Pelagibacter sp., assembly GCA_028097945.1. The sequence continues at coordinate 12,752 of JAOHFJ010000010.1, read as the reverse complement.
CCTTGGTTTCTTTTTTTGGTTTATTAATTCCTAGTGAATTCATTATTTAAAGTGTATAATCGAAAAAAGAGTAATTTTCCATGATGCTAATTGATTTTGAACCAGGGGATTTTGTTGAAAATTCCTCAAATAAAGATTGGGGCATAGGTCAAGTCCAGTCAATAATTGGCAATAAGGTGACCGTGAACTTTGAGAATTGCGGTAAAAAAGTAATAAATGTTGAGAATGTAAATCTTGAAAAAGTGAAGAATGAAAACGAGTGAATTAAAAATTATCAGTGAAAGTTTAATTAATACTTTCAATGAAGCTGGAGAAATTTCTATAGATCTTTATAAAAAAGGTTTAAAAATTGAAATTAAAGAGGATAAATCTCCAGTAAGCAATGGAGATCTAAAGGTAAATGAATTAATTACAAATAAGATTAAAACTATTACTCCAAATCTTCCAATCATTTCTGAGGAAACCGTTGATTTAAATGTTAAAAATACAGCAAAGATTTTTTGGTTAATTGACCCTATTGATGGAACAAAAGAATATATTGCTGGTAAAGATGAATATACATTAAATGCAGCTTTAGTGATTAATGCAATACCAGTGCTTGGCTTAGTTGGTGTGCCAAAAAAAAATAGATTGTTTTTCTCTTATGGTCCTGGAGAAAGTTATTTAATTGAAAGTGGAAAAACAAAAAAAATTAATTGTGCTAAGCAGCAACCCAAAGGTCAGATTGTTGGTTTGTCGAGCGTTGTGAAACCCTCAGACATAATATTAAATAAATTAAAAGAATTTAATGTGAATTCAATAGTTAAGATGGCAAGTTCATATAAATTTTGCGTAATAGCTACAGGTGAATATGATATTTACGCTGCTAGAGAAAGAGCTAATGAATGGGATTATGCTGCTGGACACGCAATTGCTCAAAATGCTGGAGCAATAATAAAAACACTTGATGAAAAACCATTTTTATACGGTAAAGAAGACTATAGGAATCCAAGTTTATTAATTAAGAGATCAGAAAATTTAAATGATTAAAACTATAGCTTTAATTGTTTTATCTGTAACTTTTTTTGGTGTTTTATTTTTTATTTTAGTAAGAAATGCTCTTAAAAGAAAACTAGATATTTTGGTAGAGGAGGAGAAAAAAAGAAAATCAGATAATCTTGATTAACTTATTAAATTCATTTTTTTCTAAATCTAAAACTCTTTTTGATAAATCAAAACTAAAACCACCTCTAGCTAAAATACCCATATCTTTTTTATAAAATAATTCTCTATTTTCATCTGGTCTTAAGGGACCAATTCTTCTCCTCTTGCATAATTTTAAAGCTGAAACAAAATCAGGTTCTATTTCGTCTTCTTTAATTTTATCTATACTTTGTTTTATATATTTATTGTCTATACCCTTATTTCTTAAAGATTGGTTTATTTTATTTAAAGAATAACCTCTTCGTAAAAACATTCTAGCTTTTGAGTCCGAATACATTTCGTCATTTAAAATTTTATTATTTTCAAGATTAAGTATTATCTTATCAATTATTGCTGTAACTTCTTTTTTAGATTGAGTTCCTTTAATTTTAGTAAGATATTTTTTTAACAGGTATACTTTTAACTGTTGTTTTGAGGGATTATATTTTTCTAAATAAGAATACGCTAAATCTTTTAGGTTAGTAGTAAGATCTTCAAAATCACTTTTATTAACTGTGGGATTCATTCGGCTAATATACTATATTATTTTTCATGATAAATAATTTATTGCCTTTATTAACTTATGAAAATATTTATTTAATTGCTAACTGGGGCGTAATACCTTTTTGGCTATTATTAATTTTTGTCCCTTATCATCAAATAACAAATTTTCTTAATCAATCTGTTATTGTTCCGCTATTGTTAGCAACTGGTTATATTTATTTATCTTATACAATCTATCAAGAGGGAAATATTTTTGATGGTTTTGAATTATACAGTGGATTAGACGGATTGTACTCTATGTTCGCTAATGAAGCTTTGTTATTAATTTTCTGGCTTCACTTTTTAGCCATTAGCTTGTTTGTTGGAGCATGGATCGTAAGAGATAGTAAAAAATATTTGATGCCTAAAGTGGTTACTATTCCTTCCTTAATTATAACCTATTTCACAGGCCCAATAGGATTGGTTATCTATTGGTTTTTTAGAATTTTCTTTGCTAAAAAAATTAGCTTAAATGATTAAGCCCTTTGAATTTTATTTTGATTTTATAAGTCCATATTCTTTTCTGGCTCATAAAGAAATAAGAAAAATTGAGAATAAAGAGAGAATTAAAATAAAATATAACCCAATACTGCTAGGAGGGTTGCATAATTTACATGGAATTAAAGCACCTGCATTTATCCCAGCAAAAGCAAGACACATGATTAGAGATTGCAAACTTATAGCAGAACGGAATGATGTGAAATTTAAATTTAACTCTTATTTTCCAATACGAAGTTTAAATTTGATGCGTGGTGTTCTAGTGGCTGAAGAAGACAGTATTAAAAGTTACTATATTGATGTTATTTTCAACACTATTTGGCAAGATGGTTTGAATATGAATGATGAAATAGTAATACAAAAAGTATTAAAAAATTTAAATGTAAATCCAAAAACATTTGCATTAAGATCGTCCTCTTCATTAATAAAAGATTCTCTTAGAAAAAAAACAAGCGATGCTTATGAAAAAGGAATATTTGGTGCTCCAACATTTGTTGTTAACAATAAGATTTTTTGGGGTCAAGATAGAATTGAGTTTGCTTTAAAAGAGTCTAAAAAATAATTTTATTTTTTTTCTTTAGTTATAATTTTTAGTCCACTTTTTTTTAAAGCATCAAACCCACCATCGACATGAGCTACATTTTTAAAACCCATATCCACTAATGATTTGGTGGCCAAAGCTGATCTTAGGCCAAGTGCACAAAATAAAACCATTTTTTTTTTCTCATTGATCTTGTTAGCTTGATAGTAAGTGCTCGCTGGATCAAGCCAAAACTCTAACATTCCTCTTGGTATATGTTTAGAATTCTCAATGGTTCCTTCTTTCCAAATTTCTCGAATATCCCTAACATCAATCAATGTTATTTCATTGTTTTCTAATAGTTTTTTTACTTCACTAGAATTTAAGGTTTTAATACTTTTCAGTGCGTCTTCTACAAGTGATTGGGATGATTTTATGTTCATAGAACTAGAATATAAACTAATATATACAATTAACCATAATGAAAAAAATTAAAAATACACAAAAAACTAATTTTTTTAAAAAAATTTTTATAAAAGTTTGTAGATTGCTTGGTTATGAAATAATTGATCAATCTAATTTTAGGTCTGCTACTTTAAACAAAGATTTAAATGAAACTTTGAGTATTCAAGGAAAAAAATCTATTACTATTCCTTTGGGTCAAATTGATATTAAAAATAAAATAAACAGCCTTAAAATTATTGTAAGAACTTGCACTTCTGAACTTATAATGGATCAAAATAAAAGAAGAATATTTGATGAAGAAAAAAATGAATACACTTTTAGAACTTTAAGATCATTAATAAAATCAATTAATAAAGCATCTTTGATATTTAAAAATATTAAGTTTGATCTAATAGTTACCGATACCAATTCTCCAAAAGAAGATATAGATAAGATTCAAAGAATATTAAATAAATCTAATATTGAAAATAAATTTAAATCAATCGATCTAGATAGTTTTAAAGACAAGATAAAATCAGGATATTCAAAAGCAAAATTTTCCAATATGGCAAATTTTTATTCCTCTTTGATGATTGCTAAGGAAGGGAGCGCTGATATTATTTATTTTGTTGAGGATGATTATTTACATTCAGAAGATACAATTACAGAAATGATTTTTGCTTATGAAAAATTTAACACAATTTTTTCTAAAGACTTAGTTTTACTACCATCTGATTATCCTTATTTATACGCAAAAGATGAAGCAACAAAAATTTATTTAGGTGAAAAACATCACTGGAGGTTAGTTTCTGAAAGTTTGGTTACTTTTATGACTAGCAAGAGAGTAATAGAGAAGAATTACAATAATTTAGAAAAGATGGGTATCGAATGGATCGATCCTTGGGAAAAACCTTTACATGATATTTACAATTCAAATCCGTGCTTATCGCCAGTTCCTTCTTTAGCGGTTCACTGTGCAAATATTAATTCAGTTTTTGGGGTCTCGCCTTTTGTCGATTTAAAAAAACTTTGGGAAAAAAATAAAGATTAAATTAATAAAAAAGGCCCGATTTCTCGGGCCTTTATTTTTTTTCTAACGAGGGGGATGTTAGAATTAGTCTCTAATTGAGTAAGCTGTAACTCCTATTTCAGCTTTATCTGTACCTTGTTTTTCTGCTGCCTTACTTATTCTTAATCCAACAGTTGCTTTTAATGCTGTGAACAAAGCGTAAGAAAGTACAAAACTAAAAGCACAAACTGAAATTGTTCCAATCAATTGTGTTCCAAATGCTGTATCTGAATTACTTACAGGTACAACTAATGTTCCAAAAATTCCAGCAAACATGTGTACAGGAATAGCTCCTACTACATCGTCTAAACCAAAACTTTCTAGCATTTTAGTTCCAAAGTACATTATCAAAGCACCTATAGAACCAATTACAATTGCAAGACCAGGTGTTGGTGCTAATGGTTCAGCAGTAATTGCTACTAGTCCTGCAAGCGCACCATTTAACATCATAATGATATCTGTTTTTCCACCAATCAATCTGGTTACTACTGCACCAGTTATAGTTCCAGCAGCACCTGCTAGGTGTGTATTAACTGCAATTTTTGAAATTGCATTAACATCATCAAAAGTTCCCATAGCTAATTGACTAAACCCATTAAAGCCAAACCAACCAAACCATAAAAGGAATGTACCTAAAGTTACTAATGGAATACTTGAAGCCGCAAATGGTACCATTACTCTTTTACCACCGCTTGAAGTAAATCTTCCTTCTCTAGCTCCTAAAACTATTATTCCAGCTAAAGCAGCAGCTCCACCACATGCATGAACAATTGTTGAACCAGCAAAATCAGAAAAGCCAGCAGCACTTAACCAACCGCCTCCCCATTGCCAACCCATGGATATTGGATAAATTAATCCAGACATAACTACTGCGAAAGCAAAGAAAGGCCAGATCTTTATTCTCTCTGCTACAGAACCTGAAACAATTGAAACTGTGGCACAAACAAACATTGTTTGAAAAAACCAATCAGAACTATCTGAATAACCTGTTCCTACTTCTGATCCATCGCTCCAAACAGAGAATGATCCGATATAGCCTCCTTCAGGAATTCCGTACGCAATATTATAACCAAATAAGAAAAATATTATTGAGCAAATGGCGAATTTACCTATATTTTTCGCGCCAATTGTCGATACACTCTTAGTAGTTACTAAACCACTCTCAAGCATACAAAAACCAGCTGCCATGAATGCTACAAGCACACCTCCAATATAAAATCCTAAAGAATTAAAAATGTATTGTCCCTCTTCAGACATAGTGCTTTCTGCAAAACTGTTAGAACTTGCGAGTAAAGCAAAAATACAACTTAAAAAAATTAAAGTTATTTTTTTCATAATTTTACCTCCATTAATTAATTTTTGATGATCTTTTACTTTGAATTGATTAATAGAAGTAACGATATGACGTGGATTTAGCTATGCAGTTTTTGCAAGTAGTTAGCCCCTATTTGAGATTATCAAATAAGGGCTAAATAAACGTTTATTTATTAAACATTTCTTTCAAGCTTTTAGCTGGTAAAAACTTAACTTTTTGAGATGCAGAAATTTGAATTGACTCACCTGTTCTAGGGTTTCTTCCTACTCTAGCTTTTCTCTTTGCTACTTTATAAGTACCAAAGCCAGCTATCTTCACAGTGTCATCATTTTTCAAAGCATCTAGAATAATTGTCGTTATTGAATCAAAAGTTCTCTCAGCATCCGCTTTACTTTGACCCAAAGTTGACGATATTTTCGCTACTAGTTGTTTTTTATTCATTTTATGCCCCTTTTTTGGTTACTTTCTAATCTGCAGAAAAACCCAGTAAAATCAATGTTTTTTTGGTGTTTCACGTAAATGTTAACACAATATATTGTGCCTCAAGAAGTGTTGATTTTATTGACTTTTTTAACTTAAAAAAGTGGCTTAAAACATGCCTAAATCTTTAAGGTCATTAAAAGTTGTGAAAAACATTAAAGAAAGCAGCAAAAATAACCCGATTCGGAAAAAACCTTCCTGAGTTCTTTGGGTTAAAGGACGACCTAAAATCTTCTCAAAGGCGTAAAACATTAAATGTCCGCCATCTAACATCGGAATTGGGAAAAGATTAATAAATCCTAAACTTATAGAAATATAAGCCATAATACTTAGGAAAGCGACAATTCCAAACTTAGCAACCTGACCGGTAATTTTAGCAATTTTTAATGGTCCTCCTAATTGAGAAGTATCCCCTGTTCCTTTAAACATGGAAATTACAAACTCCCAAGAAGCTTCAATAATAAACCAAGTTTCTTTTACAGCATAATATAATGCTGTAGCAGGGCCTAATCGCTGCCTATTTATCTCTTCATTCAAAGGAGCAACTTTTATTCCAATAATCTTCTTGTTTATTTGATTTCCTAAAGAGTCTTTGCCTTCAATAAATTTTGGCTTTACTTCTAAAGTTAGTTCACTACCGTTTCTTAAAACCTGTATATCAATAGTTTCTGAGGATGAAGCGTTTATGAAAGTAGAAACCTCCATTATACTTTTTACCTCTCTATCATTTATTGATTGGATTACATCGCCTGATTTAACCCCCGCAACATAAGCTGGGCTTTCAGGCTGAACCTCTTGGATTTGAGCAGGAGTAAAATCCTTACCCGCAAACATATAAATAAAGGCAAAAATAACTATAGCTAGTAAAAAGTTGGCAAAAGGTCCTGCTGCTACAATTAGGGATCTTTGATAGATAGGTTTTACCACAAATAATTTTTTTCTATCTTCCTCATTATATTCTTTTAAAAGCTCTTCTTGCTCTGCCTGGCTAAAAACGTTTCTATCTCCAAAAAATTTAACATATCCACCCAAAGGAATTGCGCAAAATTTCCACCTAGTACCTGATTTATCATTAAAACCAAATATTTCTTTACCAAAACCAATGGAAAAATCAGTTACACCAACACCATATTTTTTTGCGAAATAATAGTGTCCATATTCATGAATAAAAACAACAATAGTTAATAAAATTATAAATGGGATTATAAAAGAAATTAAAATTTCCACTCGTTTACCTTTGTAAATATAAAGTTTCTAAAAGCCATCAGTCTTGCATTATTCTTTAGAGAAGCTGGATAAACAAAATGCGTTTCAGTAGGTTTCCCTGTTTCCTCGGGTAAAACTTTAGTTATATTACTAACGTTATGCGCAATGTAATCTGGTAAAGCAGCTAGACCCACTCCACTTTGTACTGCTAATAACAATCCATACACGCTGTTTACTTTCATAATCGATTTTCTTTTTTTTCCATCTTTAACACCATGTTTTAAAACCCAGTCAGGATTATAAACTGGAGATGGGGCTCCTTTTCCATAAGTTATAAATTTATGTTTATCTAAATCTTTTAACGTTTTTGGATATCCATTTTTTTGCAGGTAATCATTTGAACCATAAATATGATAATTAAAATCAACAAATTTTTTTTGAATTAAATTTAATTGTTTGGGTCTTCTCATTCTTATAGCCACATCTGCCTCTCTTGTACTTAAATCAAGTTCTTTATCATCAAATATTAATTCAATTTCAATATCTGGATGCAAATCCATAAATTCTTTTATTCTAGGTGTAAGCCAAGTAGTACCAAAACTTACTACTGTTGTAACTGTAAGTTTTCCATTTAGTTTATCTTTGTGTCCGCTAAGATTAGATTCTACATCTTTTAATTTTGAAATAATTTCATGTGCTGATTTATAAAGATACTCACCGTTTTCGGTCAGCACTAAACCTCTGGCATGTCTTTCAAAAAGTTGAACTTTTAAATCTCCCTCTAGTGCTTGAATTTGGCGGCTTATAGCCGATTGGCTTAAATTTAATATAGTAGAGGCTTTGGTAAAACTAGAGGCTTCCGCAACAGTATGAAATATTTTTAATTTATCCCAGTCCATAGATAGACCAAATTATAAGTTATTTATTTGGATTTACTATAGCTCTTCCAGAAAATTCCCCTTTAAGAAGTTTAGGATAAGTTTCTAAAAGTTCAGTAAATGAAAGCTCTTTTGTGAAGGATTGAACCTTTGAAAAATCTATTAACTTAGCTGCTTCTCCCCAAACGAATTCTCTTCGTTTAATTGATGATCCTGACGAATCAATTCCCCACAATTTAACTCCTCTTATAATAAATGGCATAACATTTGTATTAATCTTAATACCTCCAGCATTTCCACAAGCAGCTACTATTCCACCAGGTTTTGTTTGAGCAAATATTTTAGTTAAAGCAGATCCACCAACTGTGTCAACTACACCATCCCACACTCCTTTTTCTAACAGTTTGCTTTCGCCTTCAAACTCTTTTCTGTCGATAATATTTTTTGCACCTAAATCTTTTAAATAATCGTTCTTATCTTTTTTACCTGTAACAGCATGAACGTCATATCCCATTTTTGATAAAATCATTACCGCAATACTTCCAACACCTCCTGTTGCACCAGTAACTAAAACATCTTTAACTTTTTCACCTAATAACAATTCTTCTTTCGCTTTTACAGCAAATGAACAAAGCAAAGCTGTAAAACCGGCAGTACCTAACATCATAGCTTTATGTGCATCTAATTCTTTTGGTATTTTGATTAAAAAATTTGAGTCAACTTTTGCGTATTGAGAAAACCCTCCAAAATATGCTTCTCCTACTCTAAATCCTGTAAGAATTACTTTATCATCTTTTGTAAATTTACTATCTTCGCTCGCTACAACTGTTCCTGAAAAATCTATTCCCGGAACAAAGGGAAATTTTCTTACGATCTTTCCTCCATCATTTAAAATCAAAGCATCTTTATAATTTAAGCTTGAATAATCAACCTTAACCAAAACATTTCCATCCTTTAATTGGCTTTTGTCAATTTCTTTAATCTCTCTTGTGAATTTTTCGTTTTGATTATCGATAACAATGGCTTTAAATTTATCAGACATCTATTTTCCAATATATTTCAGGTATCTATTTTGGAAACTTAAATCTTCCTTAAATGAACCTAAAAAATAGTTTGTAACAGTTGTTGCTCTCTCTTTTTTTATTCCACGCATAGTCATACATTGATGAGCTGCATCAATTGTAACTGCCACACCTTTTGCATCCAAAGCGCTCATAAGTGTCTTTGCTATTTGCATAGTTAATCTCTCTTGCGTTTGCAGTCTTTTAGAGAAAATTTCAACCGTTCTAGCTAATTTGCTTAGCCCAACAACTTTTTTATTTGGAATATAAGAAACATGAGCAACACCAATTATAGGTGCCATGTGATGTTCACAATGACTTTCAAGAGTTATATTTTTTTCAATTACCATATCATCGTAACCTTCAACGTCGCCAAAAGTCTTTGATAAATCTTCTTCTGCGTTTTGATGATAACCTTTAAAATACTCTTTAAATGCTTTTACAACTCTTTTTGGAGTTTCTAATAAACCTTCTCTACTTGGATCTTCACCAATCCAAGCTAATATTTTTTTTATTGCCTCCTCAGCCTCTTTGTCACTGACTTGAGGTTTATTGAGACTATCTTTGTTAACGTCTTTGACTAATTTCATTGTAGGATGTTTTTATAGGACATAACATATTATTGCAAATTGCTATTTTGTCTTTTTTTCACTATTTTAGTGTCATGTTTAAAAAAAGAGAAAATATATTCGAAGTCGAGGAAGGAAAATTTTTATCTCCAAAATTTGATGACAACGGTCTAATTCCTGTGACCACTACAGATAGTAGTTCTGGAGAACTTTTAATGCACGGATATATGAATGCAGAAGCTCTAAAAAAAACTATTGAGACAAAAGAAGCTCATTATTGGAGTAGATCAAAAAAAGCTTTATGGCATAAAGGTAAAACAAGTGGATTTGTTCAAAAAGTAATTGATTTAAGAATTGATGATGATCAGGATGCTTTATGGATGTCAGTTGATATAGGAAATGGTGCGAGTTGCCATGTCGGTTACAAGTCTTGTTTTTATCGATCAATACCTTTAGGGCCAATTAAAAACACTGAAGAAATTGAACTAAATTTTAAGGAAAAGAAAAAAAAATTTGATCCTGAAGAAGTTTATAAAGATCAGCCTAATCCTACAAAATTATAAATATGAAAGTTTTAAGTCCCTTCGGTCCTAAAATTGCAAGTCTTAAACTATCAGGAAGTTCAATAAAAAAAATAAATATTGAAGTTGATAAAATTATCTTAAAAAAAAATTTGTTAAAAAAATTAGATTATTCAAATAAACTAGTTGGGCAAGTGAAGCAAGAATTTCAATTACCAAAAATTTTTATAAAAAAAAACTTAGAAAAAATTTTGTATAAAGCAGTTAAAGATTATATTTTTAAAAGTTTAGGAAAAAAAATATCTAAAATAAAAATAAAAAATTTTTGGATAGTTCGTCAATTTAATGACGAATATAATCCAGTTCATTTTCATGATGGACATATTTCAGGAGTTGGTTACTTAAAGGTACCTAAATTTTTTTCAAAAAATAAAAAACTCATACGAACCGATGGTTCAATAGACTTTATTAATGGAAATAAAATGCTTTTAAGTGAATGCATTTTTAATCATCAACCAAAAGTAGGTGATGTGATATTGTTCCCTCATTATTTGATGCATACTGCTTATCCATTTAAAACTAAAGGTGAGAGAAGATCTTTTTCTTTTAATTTAGAAATTGACAAAAAAATTGCAAATGTATTTAGTAAATGAGTGAAGAAACTCAAAAAAACGTTTTTGGAGAACCTCTTGAACCATGTTCAAATGACCCTTTAACTGGTTGGTTTAGAGATGGGTGTTGCAATACAGATAAAAACGATGGTGGAGTACATACTGTTTGTGCAAAAGTAACGGATGAATTTTTACAATGGTCTAAAAAAGTTGGTAATGACTTAATTACACCTCATCCTGAATTTGGATTCCCGGGTTTAAAAGATGGGGACTCTTGGTGTGTGTGTGCTAATTGGTATGCTAGAGCTATTGAGGAAGGAGCTGCCTGTCAAGTATACTTAAAAAAAACTAATGTTAAAACATTAGATCTTATACCAATTGAAAAATTAAAGAAATTTGCTTTAGACTTATCTTAATAGATTTTTACGCCCTTATTTTTAATAATCAACTCAAGCTCTTTATATTCATCACAATTACAATTCTTAAGAATTGCCAATCTTTCATTAGCTTTGTCAATACGATTTGTTTGAACGTAAAGTTCACCTAAATACTCGTTAATTCCATTGTGATTAGGTTTAATGCTTAATCCTTGAAGATAAAACTTTTCTGCAACGTCAAAGTTTCCAACTTTTCTTGACGTAAATCCCATGTAATTCAATATGTCTGGATCTTTTTTATTTTTTTTATGAGCCTTTTCTAATTTTTTAAATGCTTGCGAATAAAGTTTTTTAGCATTATCTAACTTGTCTTTTTTTTCTAGTTTACCAGCTCTTTTTACAAGTTTTACTGCTTCATCGTATAATGAGGCATCAGAGGATCCTCCACCGTCTCCACCAGCTGCAAATAAATTTGAACTAATCATTAAAGAAATTATTATTACAAAAATTTTTTTCATTATATTGATTTAATTATTTTGAGATAAATTGTTATGCGACAGATGATCTTCCTCCATCAACACCTAAAACTTGACCAGTAATCCAAGAACTTTGGTCAGTTAACAAAAACTTTGCCACAGACGCAGAATCTTCTCCCTCTCCTAATCTTTTTAAAGGGTGCATTTTGGCAATGCTCTCGGCCATTTTTTCGTTTTTAAGTAAAAAATTTGATATTTTTGAATTAGTCAAACTAGGTGCAATACAGTTAACTCTAATGTTTGGAGCATATTCTGCGGCTAGTGCAAGAGTTAAACCTTCAACAGCACCTTTTGCAGAGGAAACTATAGCATGATTCGGAAAACCTTGTTTAACTGCCACTGTTGAGAATAAGACGATTGATCCTTTATTTGTTTTTAAATTATCAGCTAAAGATTTTATAATTTCTGTAGCAGAAACTAAATTTAAATTAAATGACTGCATAAAGTCACTTTTTTTTGTAAGCTTTAGCGGTTTAAGATCTATAGATCCAACACAATAAGCTAAGCCGTTCACCTGCTCGTCTTTAAGATCATTAACTATTTTTTCAGAAAAATTTTCTTCTAACATATCACATGTTGTAAATGTAGAATTTAGTTCGCTTGCTAACTCCGATAAACTGGATTCGTCTCTGCCTGCTAAATGTACTTGCTCCCCTGACTCTACAAGTTTTTTTGCTAGTGATGATCCAATTGATCCTGTGGCACCTAATATTACTTTTTTCATATTTAAAAAATAACACTATTAATAACGAATTAAATGCAAATAATGACGCGTGTAATAACTTAATAAAAGGTGTAATTTACCACATATGAAGCTTTTTTTATTGCTTGGAAATCAATTATTTTCACCGAAATACCTAAATGATTTTAAAGATCATACTTTTTTCATGACTGAGGATTATGGTTTATGTACTTTTGAAAAGCATCACAAACTCAAAATTT
>JAOHFJ010000001.1 GCA_028097945.1 Candidatus Pelagibacter sp. | reverse complement strand
AAATGTTGTCTCCACCTAAATTTACAATAATATCTTTTTTTCTATCTGTTATTTTTAAATAATTATTATCGTCAAATTCTCCGATGTCACCTGTATGCAGCCAGCCATCTTTAATTACTTTTTCAGTTTCTGCTTTGAGATTCCAATAACCCAACATAACATTTTCACCCTTAATAAGGATTTCGCCGTCTTCTGCTATTTTTACTTTATTTGTTCTAAATGGAGGACCCACTGACTCGACCTTAACTAAATCTGGTAAATTACAGCTCACTACAGGAGAAGCTTCTGTTAGGCCATACCCCTGTAAAGTAGGTAAGCCTATTGCATTTAAAAATTCTCCGATATTTTGATCCAACGCTCCACCCCCAGAAACAAAGGCTTGTAAATTTCCACCAAATTGATTTCTGATTTTTTTTCTTACTAATTTTTTACATATAAAATTTACGATTTTTTCACTAAAACTTAATTCTTCTTTTTTAAGTATTTTTTTACCTAATTTTAAAGTTTGATTTATTAATTTTTTTTTAATTCCCTTCTGTTTTTCAAAATTCATATTGATTTTTGTAAAAAGATTTTGATAAAATCTTGGAACAGCTGTCATGATAGTTGGTTTTGCAACAACCATATTTGAAATTAATTTTTCCAGACTCTCTGCATAAAAAACTTTAGCACCGATAATAATTTGAATAAATTGAACTGTGTGTTCGTAGGAATGTGATAAAGGTAACCAAGTTAAAAATGTAGGATCTTTTTTTTTAGTTAAAGTTTCTAATAACTCAACTGCTCCTTCGCAGTTCGATAAAATACCACCATGACTTAAAATGACACCTTTAGGATTTCCTGATGTTCCCGATGTATAAATAATACATGCAGGCATATTTCTTTTTAATTTATTGTTAATCTCTTTTTTATAGTTTTCTTCATTTAGAATATTTTGAATTAATAAGCTATCAACATCTATCTCTTCAAAGGAGATTATTTTTTGTTCATTTAAATTTATGTGTTTTTTTATTTTTTTAAATTGATCATTATTAGAAACAATAATTAATGACGGCTTACAATCATTTAAAATATATTCATAATCATTTGATGAATATGTTGTAAAAATAGGAACTGATATTCCTCCTGCATTCATCACAGCAATATCTGCCATTAACCAGTACGGTCTGTTCTCAGATAATATTAAGCAACGATCTCCCGCTTTAATTAATGATTGTATTTTGGATGAAAGTTTTAAAATTCTCTCTTTTATATCGCCCCAATTGTAAGTTGGTTTTCCTGGTTTTAACCATTTTAAAAAAGGTCTGTTAGGATCTACTTCATCACACTTTTTAAAATATAATTCTACAAGGCTATTAAGTTTATCTATTTCCATAACTTGGTGGGCGAAGAGAGACTCGAACTCTCAAGGTATTGCTACCACCGGATTTTGAGTCCGGCGCGTCTACCAGTTCCACCATTCGCCCATTTTTTTAAATAATCTAATTGATTTTTCTAACTATGAGAACAAAAATAGTTGCAGTAGTAAACATAATTAACGCGTATGCAGCGGTTGGAACCATAAATACTACGTTGTCAAATAATTGCGTACCTACGAAAACTGCTAAAGTTCCATTTTGTAAGCCACACTCAAGCGAAATACATTTTCTTTGTTCTACTCCTGAAGTTAAATATTTAGCCAAGTAATAACCTAAAAATATCATTGTAAGATTTAAAATTAACGCAATTAAACCGGCTCTTGCTAAGAAGCTAACTATCTTATTCCATTCTTCAACCCAGATTGCAGTGAATATGACTAAAAATAATATTAAGGATAATCGTTGAACAAGCAGTGTTTTAGAAACTATATAATCAGTCATCAAAGCACGCACAATCATTCCAAAGATAACTGGAATTGTTACTGCGACAAACATTTTTAATGCAATATTAAGCATTGATATTTTTTTAGTGATTTCAATACCCAAAAAATCTGCAGAATTATAAATAATTAAGGGTACCGTAATAACGGAAATTAAACTTACTACAGCTGTTAAAGAAATTGATAGCGCAACATCTCCATTCGCGAATTTAGTTAATACATTAGACATCACACCTCCTGGAGCTGCTGCAATAATCATCGTTCCTAAGGCTATTTCTGGCGGAAGTGAAATAATTTGAATTAAGATAAAAGCAACGATTGGTAACAAAATAACTTGACCAAAAAAACCAACGATAAAGTCACGTGGGATCTTAAGCAGTCTCGTAAAATCAGCTACCGTTAGGCCAAGACCTAAACCGAACATTATTATGGCTAGACATACTGGGGCTATTGTTTTTGCTATTTCCATAATATTTTGATTTTTTTTAAATACTAAATTTTGAAAATTTCATCAAGTTGTACATGGTTGTACAATAATCACTCCAGCTTCTTTGATTTATTAAATAATTTTTTTCAAACCCTTTTAAATTATCACTTTTTGGTGCCAGAAAATATTCTAATTTTTTGTTCCTCATTATATGTTTATTTTTTTCTAGTTTTTTTAGTTTTCGGATTACTGTTGCTCTAGGTATCGATGATATGTCTGATATAGATGAAGCATTAATTCCTCTTTTTGGTTTATGTCTTAAAGTGTATAAATAGAAATCTTTGTAGTTTTTAGGTAAATTCGATATCTCGTTATTAATTTCCTCTATAAGACTTCTTATTTGAACTAAACCGATAGACCCCCATACATTCCAAGATTCTATATCACCAAAAAATGTTCTGTGTCTTACTAAATAAGGAATTTGAAATCTGTACCAGTATTCCCAGCTAACGGTAAAATGTTCCATAATAAACTTCTTAATATCTTCTTTTTCTAAAGCTTTACCAAACCAATCTTCAGCGGATAAATGGATTGACAGTTTACTTAAACAACTTGCCATGTCTTCTATCGTGGTCAAAGGTTTTTGAATTTCTAATCCTTTTGAATTTAAAAAGATTGTTTTACCTGTTCTGATGATAATTTCATTTTTTTGTAGATAATTAATCTTTCGTCTTATCGTTTCTTTTGGAATGTTAAGATCTTTTGAGATCTCAATTAAATTTAATTTTTCAATGCCTACTTTATCCTGACCATAAAAAGCGTCCATTGACATATAGTGAAATCGGTCTGAATAGTTTACATAAACTTTATTCATTAGATACATTAAGATTAGATATGTATCGAAATCGTTAAAATTTAGATAAGCTCGATTAACCCATCCTTGTTGCATTTTAAAAAAGTATTTCAATGAGTCGTTTATAGTCATTTGAAAGACTTCAAATACTTTATCTTTTTCTAAGCTACCTTTATTTTGATCTTGATTGTTTATGTGAGCAATTTTTATGTCAACAGGGTTGCTCATGATGATTATTTATTCCAAGTGACACTTTGATTAATAAGAATGGCCATTAAAATCCAAATGATAAATGTATCACCTGGAGAAAAACCGTAATCTGCACCAAACATTCCCGCAACTATTACGATAGCGTAAATAACAACTGTCGATAAGATTAAACTTGCGAGGTATCTAAGAATTGTGCATTTTAAATTCATGTTGAAAAAATTATACGACAGATGTGTTGAACTTGCTAGGCATAAATTTTCTAGGTCTTTACTTGGCTTTGTAGCATTTATCGAAAGTTTCTTTTTTCCTGTCCCGCCAGATTTAATGATTGTTCCTATGGTAGTAGCCAAAAGAGAGGATTATTTAAAAATATTTCTCATAGCTACAGTTGGATCAGTTTTGGGTGGATTGTTTGGTTATATGTTAGGAGTATTTTTCATAGATGCTTCAATGGTCATTATCGAGTTTTACGGTTATGAAGAAAAAGTATTTCAAATTCAAGATAAGATGTCTACTCGAGGTGGTTTTTTAGCTTGGCTTGGTATTATGTTTCTTGCCGGATTTACACCTTTACCTTTTAAAGTTTTTACGATTACTAGTGGTGTAATTGGTTTTAATCTTACCGTTTTCTTTTTTATCTGTCTTTTTACAAGAGGTTTAAGATTTTTCTTGGTTTCTTACTTAACTAATATTTTTGGTAAAAAATTTGGTGACTTTATCGAAAAGAAAGGTGCGTTATGGTTTACTATAACTGGAATATTTATTGTAATTTTAGCAGCTGTCTTATACATAGCTTTCGTTAAATGAATTCAAACAAGTTATTATTAAATGGCATTTTAGTTTTTAGCATTCTCTCGCTTTCAATAGCTTATTTCATACAATATGTTCTTGGCCATCAACCTTGTAATTTATGTATAATTGAGAGAATTCCTTATATTGCTACAATAATACTTATTTCTCTAATCTTTATTTTAAATAAATACCAAAGAATAATTTCTAGTTATATTTTAATATTCTTTGTATTTGGGGCTTTAGTTTCTTTTTATCATTTTGGAATTGAGCAAGGATTTTTTAGTGAGTCTTTGATCTGTGAATTAAGTAATAATAACCCTTTAAACAAAGAAGAGCTTCTTAATCAACTAAAAAAAGCAGAGATTGTTAACTGTAAGGATGTTACTTTTAGGTTTTTAGGGCTTTCACTTGCTACAATAAATACAATTATATCGATAATACTTGGTGTTATTATGATTAAAGTTATTAAAAATTATGGAAAAAACTAATAAAAAAACTTTAGAGGAAATTATAAGAGTTGACCATGCGGGTGAGCGTGGTGCTATAAAAATTTATGAAGGTCAATTACTTGCTCTGAAAACATTCAAACAAGACGAGTTTTTAAAAAAGAAGATAGAAGAAATGAAAGAGCATGAAAAAGAACATTATGAATATTTCGATAGCGAAATTAAAAAAAGAAACATAAAACCTACAAAACTTTTACCTCTCTGGGATATAATGGGTGTAACCCTTGGTTTTGGAACAGCAATGCTTGGGGAGAAAGCGGCAATGCTTTGTACGGCTTCGGTAGAAGAAGTAATTGATGGTCATTACAAAGATCAAACCTTCAAACTTGGTGAAGATGAAAAAGAATTAAAAGAAAAAATTAAAAAATTCAGAGATGATGAATTACATCATAAAGATATTGCGTATGACAATGGCGCTACGAAAAAAGGTTTGTTTGGAGTTTTAGATAAAGTGATCAAAACTTCTTCTAGAATAGCAATAACAATTTCAGAAAAAATTTAATTAAGGTTGTAACTCGATATCCCAGTATAGATAATCCATCCAACTTTCATGTAAAAAATTTGGAGGAAAATTTCTTCCATTTCTGTGTAAATCCTCTACTGTTGGGGCATAAGGTTTATTAGCTAATTTAAGATCACAATCTTTATAAAGTTTTCCACCTTTTTTAACATTACAGCTCGAACAAGCTGTTACCACATTATTCCAATCTGTTAATCCTCCTCTTGACTTAGGCAGCAAATGATCAAAAGTTAAATCTTTTTTATCTCCACAATACTGACAAGAAAACTTATCTCTTAAAAAAACATTAAATCTTGTAAAGTTTGGATTTTTTGATGGTTGAATAAAATTTTTAAGTGCAATCACACTTGGTAAGTTCATTTCAAATGAAGGACTTCTAATTTTTCTTTTGTAATTTGAAACAATACTCACTCTGTCTAAAAAAACTGACTTCACTGCATCTTGCCAACACCAAATTGATAATGGATAATAGCTCAAAGGCCTAAAGTCAGCGTTCAATACCAACGCTGGGCATTTTTCAAGAGGTACTTTATCTACAGACGAAATAATCATTAATCAAAGCTAACTGATACAAAAAATTATATCAAGTTATAATTATGTATCAGTTAAAAAAAATTAAGAATTAAATTGTTTTTTTATAAATTGTAGGCCCAAACTTGACCCTTCAGTTGGTATACGATGTTCACAGTTTTTAAAAATTTGTGTTTCAATTTCATAATTATTTTTATTAAAAAAGTCTTTAGCCTCTAATAATGAGTCGATAGAAACCACTTGATCTATGTCCCCATGCATTAAAATGATCTTGGGCCTGGAAATAATATTTTTTGAGAGATGTTCGGTATCAATAATTCTACCTGAGTAGCCAATTACAGAATTCACTTTATCTTTTCTTTTCAAGCCAGTTTGTAAAGTAATCATACAACCTTGACTAAATCCTCCAATGATAATTTCGCTAGCTTTTAAATCATTATTTTTTTTTACCTCATCAATGAGTTTATTTAATTTGTTTTCTGCGACCAGCGATTTAGATAAAACTTGCTCCGGTGTTTGATCCATAAGATCAAACCATTGAAAACCTGATGGGCTTGCTGCGCATTTCTCGGGAGCATTGGGACAGATGAAAATTGTATCAGGCAAATGAGCTCTCCAGTAATTAGCAAGTATTGAGATATCGTTACCATCTCCTCCATAACCGTGGCAAAGTATAACGGCGTTTTTGGGTTTATTTTTAGAAAGTGGTTCTAAAATAATTGTATTTAATGAATAGGTCATGATAGTAGAATATTAAATGTCTGAATTTTTTTTTAATTTTATTGGTTTCACTTTATTGGGCGCTGTCGCCATAGTTTTAATAATGGGTATATATACTTTATTTAAGGGCGGAAGTACCAGTAAAAAATATTCTAATAAATTAATGCAATTACGGGTCTTACTTCAGTTTATTGCAATTATTTTTTTGGTTTTAATGGCTTATTTTTTTAAAAACTAAATATATTTTTTTATTAAACTGATAAAATTATCACTCACAAAATCAACTTCACCAATGACTCTGCCAAATTCATCGCCATTTTTATCGATCAAAATACTTGTGGGAAGTCCTCGCATTTTGAATTGCTTTACTAATTTCAACTTTGGATCATAGTAAGTATCTAGACTAGCAACACCAACGCTTCTAAAAAAGTCTCTTACTTTAAGTTTATTAGGTTGTTCCATGTTTATAGCGTAAACCTTAACTTGCGGGAATTGATTAGTTAATTTTTCAAGCGATGGCATTTCTCTTTTACAAGGAGCACACCATGTTGCCCAGAAATTCAAGATCATGATGTTGCCTTTTTTGTTAGTTAAATCGACATCATTAAGATCTGCATCTTTAAACTTTAATTCTTTAATTTGAGTCGGTTTTTCGTGAATTACTATATTTTTTGAAAAATCTTCAGCCCCGTAAAGACTATGGCTAATCAGATAAAAAAGGATTATGTGAATATAGATTTTAAAAGATTTACTAATTTTCATATTAATTTAAATTAGAAATAACACAGTAAAATGAAAAATAAAACAATTTGGTCTAATAGATTTAAAAATAAAACGTCTCAATCTTTTCAAAAGATCGGGTCTTCAATTCATATTGATAAAAGACTCTATGAGCAAGATATCACTGCATCTATTGTACACACACAGATGCTGATCAAACAAAAAATCATTAAAAGTGAAGACGGTAACAAAATTATAAACGGACTTAAAAAAATTAAGGCACAAATAGATAGAGGCAATTTCGAGTTTAAAGAAAAATATGAGGACATTCATTTGAATATAGAAAAAGCTTTATTTGAAATTATTGGGACTTCAGCTGGATTTTTGCATACAGCTAGATCGAGAAATGATCAGGTAGTAACTGATTTTAAATTATGGATCAAAGATGCGTCTAAAGAAATTTTAAAAGACATTTCTTTAGTAATGAAAAATTTGCTTAAAAAAGCAGAAAAAAATACAGACACAGTGATGCCTGGATTAACTCATTTAAAAAATGCACAACCAATTTCATTTGCGCATTATCTTTTATCTTATTTTGAAATGTTAAAGAGAGATAAAAAAAGATTTGAAAATAATTTAA
Organism: Candidatus Pelagibacter sp.; assembly: GCA_028097945.1. The sequence goes on along the minus strand of JAOHFJ010000001.1, from coordinate 112,963 downwards.
ATCTTTTGGATGAATGTCCTCTTGGATCAGCTGCACTTTCTGGAACTTCGTATAAGATAGATAGAACTTATACTGCAAAAAAACTTGGATTTAAAAAACCAACTGATAATTCTATCGACTCTGTATCTGATAGAGATTTTGCAATAGATTTTTTATACGCGTCAGCTGTTTGCGCAATGCATCTTTCGAGATTAGCAGAAGATTTTATTATTTATAATTCTGATGCTTTTAATTTAATTTCATTTAAAGACAGCATGCTTACAGGATCTTCAATTATGCCACAAAAAAAGAATCCCGACCCAGCAGAATTAATTAGAGGGAAAGTTGGAATAAATTATGGAAAGTTAAATGCAATACTAACAATAATGAAAGGTCTTCCCTTGTCATATTTTAAAGATATGCAGGATGATAAAGAGTTAGTTTTTGGTGGCTTTGATACTTTAAAAGACACTTTAACTATGAGTGCTGAATTAATCAGTTCTGTAAATGCTAATAAAGTAAATATGCTTTTTATGGCTAACCAAGGTTTTACAACAGCAACTGATTTTGCAGACTATCTTGTTAAAAATAAAAATTTATCGTTCAGAGAATCTTACGCTATCTCAGCGAAGCTTGTTAATTACGCAGAAAAAAATAAAAAGATGTTATCTGAATTAAATTTGGAAGAAATCAAAAAATTTTATAAAAATTTAGATAAAAGTGTTTTAAAAGTGTTTGATGTTAAAAATTCTATGAATTCAAAAAAATCTCATGGAGGAACATCTGTAATTAACGTTAAATCAATGATAAAAAAATATAAAAGGGAAATTTAATGAAACTTATAGCTACTTTTTTTTTAATGGTTTTTATTTTAACTAGTTGCGGAAAAAAATCTGAACCTAAATATCAAGGTAAAATAGATCAGATCAATATAATTTCATAATCTTATGGAAAATCTAAGATATGTAGGTAAAAATTTATTTGTTGAAAAACTATCGATCAATAATATTTTAAAAAAGAATAAAACACCTTTTTATATTTACTCAGAAAATCAGATTGCTTTTAATTTTTTAAAATTTGCTAAAACATTTAAAAAGACTAATCCTTTAATTTGTTTTGCCGCAAAATCTAATAGCAACTTAAATATACTTCGTATACTTGGAAGGTTAGGCGCTGGAGCTGATGTGGTTTCAGGCGGTGAGCTATTAAAAGCTTTAAAAGCAGGCATCAGACCTAATAAAATTGTTTTTTCTGGGGTTGGCAAAACAGAAGAAGAGTTGAAAATTGCAATTAATAAAAAGATTTTATTAATCAATTGCGAGTCGGAAAGTGAAGCAAAATTAGTAAATAATTTAGCTAAAAAATTAAGAAAAAAAGTTTCAATCGGTTTTAGGTTAAACCCTAATGTTGATGCGAAAACACATAGAAATATATCAACTGGAAAAGCAGAGAATAAATTTGGATTATCAATAAAAAATTTTAAGATTTTTCTTAAAACGATTAAATCTTTTAAAAATATTAAATTAGACGCTTTAAGTGTGCATATTGGAAGTCAAATATTGAACGATGCACCATTTAGAAAAACTCTAAATGTCATGAGTAAATTAATTAGAGAATTAAAACTAAATTTGAAATATGTCGATTTGGGTGGTGGTTTCGGTATAAATTATACTGATAAAGAAAAACCAATTAATCTAAGCAAATATTCTAAACTAGTACATAATTTTTCTAAAAAATTAAATTGTAAAATAATTTTTGAACCGGGAAGATCTATTATCGGTAATACTGGTCTACTAATTAGTAAAATTCAATTTATAAAAAAAGGAACGAATAAAAACTTTATAATACTAGATGCTGGTATGAATGATTTTATGCGTCCTGCTTTATATGAGGCTTTTCATAAAATTATTCCTATTTCAAAAAAATCATCAAAGATGAGAGGTAAAATAGAATTTGTGGGACCAATTTGTGAAAGCACTTGTAAATTTGGTGTTTATAAAAACTATCCTAAAGTAAATGAAAACGACTTTGTTGCTATAACTAATGTTGGTGCTTACGGGTCATCGCTATCCTCCAACTACAATACTAGACCATTAATAGCTGAAATTTTAATCAATAAAAATAAATTAAGATATATTAGAAAAAAGCAAAATTTACTTAAATTGATTAATTCTTAATGCAATTTATTAGATCACTAATCTTTAATATCTTTTTATATGTTGGCCTTATAATAATTTTTATTTTAGCCATACCAACATTAATTCTTCCAAGTAAATTTACACTATTTTTTGGAAGGGTGTCTGCTAGATACATAGTTCTTCTATTAAAAATTATTCTTAACACAAACGTAAAATTTCATGGTGTTGAAAATTTAAAGAAAGTAGATAATTTTTTTGTTGCTTCAGCGCATCAATCGATGTTTGAAACTTTTGCTCTGCAGATACCTTTGGATGGACCTATCTTTATTTTAAAAAAAGAACTATTAAGTATTCCACTATTTGGCTGGTATTTAAGAAAAATAGGTTCAATTGCAATTATTAGACAAACAACTACAAAAGAAAATTTAAATTTTTTCGATAAAATTAAAGAAACCATAGAAAAAAGTAAAAGACCTCTTCTTATATTTCCACAAGGAACTAGAGTAAAACTTGATGAACAGCCTGCATTTAAAAAAGGAGCTGGAAGAATTTACAAAGCTTTAAATTTGCCTTGCATCCCTGTAGCTTTAAACACTGGAAAAGTTTGGCCAAAAAATAGTTTTATGAAATATACGGGCGATATACATATATCATTTTTAGAACCAATTATGCCTGGCAAAGAAAATGATGAATTTCTTAAGGAGATAGAAAATAAAATCTATACCGAAATAAAGAAATATTTTTAAGATATTTAAAACTTAATACTATGTAAAAAAAATTCGGACATCCGCTTAGCAATTTCTTCAGGAATTTCCTCAGCCATATAATGTGATGCATTAATAGACTCGCCTTCTACTTTATCTGCTCGCTTCCGCCAAAGCTTTAATGCATCAAAACATTTTTCAATCACTCCACGTTTTGCCCAAAGGGCAAGTATAGGCATTAAAAGTTTTTTTTGATCTTCATTATCATGCTCTATATCTATACTTGCTGCTGCACGATAATCTTCGCAGCTGGAATGAATAGTTTTTGGACTTTTAAAAGCATCTAAATATTCTGCCAATGCCTCTTTAGTAAATGGATTGTCTCCACTTGTCTGATTAAAACATTTCAGCTTCCAAAATGCCTCCGGATCTTTAGAGATAATTTGCTCGGGTAGAGGATTAGGTTGAATTAAAAAAAACCAATGCCAATATGCGCGAGCAAAGTCAGTAGTTGTGCCAGCGTACATTTCTCTAGTTGGTGCAATATCAAGAAGAACCATTGCATTAACATAATGAGGGTGATCAAGCCCAAGTCTGTGTGCAACTCTTGCGCCTCGATCATGAGCACCAATAAAATATTTTTTATGTCCTAAATGTTTCATTATGGAAACAATGTCTTTTGCCATCGCACGCTTTGAATATAAAGAGTGTGATAAATCAGAAGTAGGTTTATCTGACTTGCCGTAGCCACGTAAGTCTGGACATATAACTTGAAATGAACGCGCAAGGATTGGGGCCACACCGTGCCACATAGCAGAAGTTTGAGGATAACCATGAAGAAGAACGATAGGTGGTGCACCTTCTGGTCCAGCACGACGAACGAATAAACTCGCTCCTTCTCCCTTAATATATTCTTCTTTAAAGTCTTTAAACATTTAAGCTTAAATCCTACCACAAACAGAGTTGTGTACCTTAAAAATAATCTTAAAATAACTTTACAAAACATTTGAGGAGAATAAATTCAACTCATGAAAGAATATAACATAGCATCAATAGCTGGTGACGGAATAGGAAAAGAAGTTTTGCCCGAGGGTTTAAAAGTTTTAAAAGACACTGCTTTAAAACATCAATTTAAAATAAATTTTACTGAGTATGATTTTGCATCATGTGATTATTACGAACAACACGGAAAAATGCTTCCTGATGATTGGAAGGAAAAATTAGAAAAACATGATGCAATTTTTTTCGGAGCAGTGGGAATGCCAGAAAAGGTTTCAGATCATATATCATTATGGGGATCATTGCTTAAATTTAGAAGAGAATTTGATCAATACGTCAACCTTAGACCTGTAAAACTTTTTCCAGGTATTAATCCTCCTTTAGCCAATAAAAAACCTGGTGACATTGATATGCTTATAGTTCGAGAAAACACAGAGGGAGAATATTCTTCTGTGGGTGGGCGAATGTTTAAAGATACTGATCGTGAAATAGCTGTCCAAGAAACTATAATGTCAGCCCACGGAGTAGATAGAGTTCAAAAATTTGCCTTTGAATTAGCAAAAAAACGAAAAAGAAAAAAATTAACAAATGCTACAAAATCAAATGGAATTTCAATTACCATGCCTTTTTGGGATGAAAGATTTAAAGAAATGAAAAAAAAATATCCAGAAATTGAGACAGACCAATTTCATATAGATATTTTAGTCGCTAGATTTGTTCTAAATCCTGAATGGTTTGATGTAATTGTTGCGTCGAATTTATTTGGAGATATTCTTTCAGATTTAGGACCTGCTTGTACAGGAACTATTGGAATTGCTCCTTCTGGAAATATAAATCCTGAAAATAAATTTCCATCTCTCTTTGAGCCTGTACATGGATCTGCACCTGATATTGCTGGAAAAGGAATTGCTAACCCTGTGGGTCAAATCTGGTCTGGTGCAATGATGTTAGATTATTTAGGAGAAAAAGAAGCCTCTAATTCAATAGTTGAGTCAATTGAAAAATCTTTAAGTGAGAAAAGTAATAGAACTAAAGACCTTGGTGGAAATGCTGATACCGTAAAATGTACTAAGTCGATTTTATCTAACCTCTAAATTTTTTAATTAATCTCTACCAAAACCAGGTTTATCTGTATCTTGACCTGCTTCAATAATCTCTTTTCTTACTTTTTTGGTTGATGAGAAAATTTCCAAAAGTTTTTTACTGTCTTTATTTTTAATAGCGTTTTTAATTTCCTCAAGATTTTTAGAGTAGTTGTCTAATACTTTTAAGATGTTATCGCTGTTATCAATAAAAATATCTTTCCACATTAAAGGGTCTGATGCCGCTATTCTTGTAAAATCTCTTAAACCCCCTGCGCTGTATTGAATAACATCATCTTTGAATTTGTCTTCATTATTAATCGCAGTTTTTACTATACTATAAGCAACTGCGTGTGGTAAATGACTGGTTAGTGATAGAATATAGTCATGGTCTTCAAATGACATAAACTTTACTTTGCTGCCAAGTTTATACCAAAACTTTTCTAGTTCACTAATTTTATCTTTGCTTGCTTTTTTGTCTGCCGATAAAATGCACCATCTATTATTGAATAAAGCTGCAAAGCCTGCTTCCGGACCACTGTACTCTGTTCCAGCTATAGGATGTGAAGCAATCCAGTTAATATTTTTAAGATTTAGGTTGCTAATGATTTTATTTACTTCTTTTTTTGCAGAACCTGTATCGGTTAAAATTACATTTTCTTTTAAGTTAGATTGAATAGAAAGTAGTATTTCTTTGTAACTGCTTAAAGGAGAAGCGATTATTATTAAATCAGACTCCTTAACTACATCTGAGATATTACTACAAATTTCTACTGAAAAGTTCTTTTTCAGATAATCAGTTACTTTCGATGATTTGTCGTAAGCACTGATTCTAGAAGCTAATTTTTTTTCTACTACAGCTCTCAAAATAGAGGAGCCGATTAAACCACAACCAATTATGCTAATCTTATTAAACATTTAATATCTTTTTCATTTTATAAATTAATTTTCTATTTTCTTCACTTTTTCCAATTGTAATTCTTAATGAATTCTTAATACCATAAACATCCATCTTACGAACTAAAATTCCTGCTTTAGCTAACAATTTAAAAACTTTTGAAGATTTAATTTTTACTTTATTAAAATTAACTAATAAAAAATTACTATAACTTCTATTTGTTTCGATTTTCATTTTTTTAAATTCATTAAACATTTTTTTATTCCAATTATTGACGTGCTTTATTTCTTTATTTAACCAAACACTATCTTTAACAGCAGCTGATGCAGCAAATAAAGCTGCTTTGTTTACGTTAAATGGTGGCTTAATTTTATTTAACACATCAATAATTTCTTTCGATGCGTATCCCCACCCTACTCGCAATCCAGCTAAACCATAAATTTTTGAAAATGTTCTTGTTATTACCACATTTTTAAAATTCGAAAATATTTTTATAGCTGAAAAATAATCTTTTTGTTTTACGTATTCAAAATAAGCGTCATCAACAACTAACAAAATATTACTTCTTAATTTTTTTCGTAAGAATAATAGATCTTTTTTTGTAACATAAGTTCCTGTTGGATTGTTGGGATTGGCCAAAAAAATAGCTTTTGTTTTACTCGTTACTTTTTTTAAAATATCTTTTACTGAAACTGTAAAATTATTTTCTTTTGAGTAAATAATTTTTGCACCATTCATTTTACTGTAAATTCTATAAATGATAAAACTATACTTAGGCACAATTACCTCGTCGCCTTTTTTAAGATACGCTTTGCAGATTAACTCAAAGATCTGATCAGACCCTGCTCCTAAAATAATTCTATTTTTATCAAGCTTAAATTTTTTTGATAAAGTTTCTCTTAAAAAGGTTCCATTGGAGTCAGGGTACCTAGCAAAACTTTTTGATACTTTTATAAATTCTTTTTTTGCTTTCGGGCTTGGTCCAAGTGCTGACTCATTAGCTGATAGCTTTATCTTAGCTAACCTCCTTTTAAAGAAGCTCATACCAGCTACGTATTTTTCTGCTTGTATATTATTTGGTTTAGGTAGCCTCATTTATTAATGTAATATCTAAATTGTTAGAGTTTTTCTAGAAGTCTTTATCTTATATAAAATTGACAAGTTTGTGATGATCTAGTAAATAGATTACGCGCTGATTTAACCATATTGCAAGCGCATAATAAATTTAGCTAAAAAGGGACATGCCCAGTTTAGCTGGGCTTTTTTTTTGGATGAATAGAAAAACTGAGAGTATAAATAAAATTTTAGTTACTAAACCACTCAAGCTTGACTGTGGTAAAACTATAAAAGATTTTCCTCTAGCATATGAAACCTATGGAAAACTTAGTGAAAATAAAGATAATGCTATTTTAGTATTTCATGCATTAACAGGTGATCAATTTGTAACGGGAACAAATCCTGTGACAAAAAAAGATGGCTGGTGGGTCACAGCAATTGGCCCAGGGAAAGCTATTGATACAAACAAATATTTTGTAATTTGTGCAAATGTCATTGGTGGATGTATGGGTTCATTAGGACCAAGTAATATCAATAAAGAAACCAATCAACCTTATGGATTAGATTTCCCTGTGATAACAATTAAAGACATTGTTAGAGCTCAGGAGTCTCTTCTGGATCATCTTGGTGTTAAAAAACTTTTGTGTGCAACTGGTGGTTCAATGGGTGGAATGCAATTATTACAATTTTGCGCAACTTTTCCGGAAAAAACTTTTTCCGCAATTCCTATAGCTTGTAGCTCAAGTCATAGCGCGCAAAATATTGCATTAAACGAATTAGCACGTCAAGCAATAATGGCTGATCCTGTTTGGGATAATGGAAAATATTTTTTAAAAAATACGCAACCAAAAAATGGTCTGGCTGTAGCTAGAATGGTTGGTCACATAAGTTATTTATCTGAGCAAGGTATGCAAGAAAAATTTGGAAGAAAACTACAAGAAAAAGCAGATTACGAATTTAGTTTTAATGCAGATTTTCAAGTTGAAAGCTATTTAAGACATCAGGGGAGTTCTTTTGTTGAAAGATTTGATGCTAATTCAATTTTATATATTACAAGGGCAATGGATTATTTTGATCTATCTAAACAGTTCAAAGGCGGGTTAGTTGAAGCTTTTAAAAATCAAACAACAAAATTTTTAGTAATTTCATTTTCATCAGATTGGCTTTATACGACTAAAGAAAATAAAGATATAGTAATAGCTTTAAATGCTTCCGGGGCTGATGTTTCATATTCAGAAATAGAGACAGACAAAGGTCACGACTCTTTTTTACTAAATGAAATGGAGTTTTTAAAAACATTAAAAGGTTTTATAGACTCTATGTACGAAAAATTTAAGAAATGAAAAAAGAATTTAAAGTAATCGCAGATTTATTGCCTGATAATACAAGGGTCCTTGACGTAGGTTGTGGTGACGGTTCTTTAATGAACTTTCTTATTAAAGAAAAAAATATAGAAACAAGAGGACTGGAGCTTAATCAAAATAATGTTCAAGAATGTATTTATAAAGGGTTAACGGTTATCCAGGGTAATGCAGAAACTGAACTGTATCAGTTTCCTGATCAGTCATTTGATTATGTTGTTCTTAGTCAAACTCTTCAGGCATTTTATAAACCCGATAAAGTTTTAAATGAATTGTTGCGTATTGGAAAATCTGTAATAGTTTCTATTCCAAATTTTGGGTATTGGAAGGTAAGAACAAGTTTATTATTTTTTGGGAAAATGCCTATAACAAAAACATTGCCAAATACATGGTTTAATACTCCAAATTTACATATGTGCACAATAAAGGACCTTTATAATTACTGTGAAGATCAAAATATAAATATTAAAAAAGTAATTGGTGTTAACGAAAATAATACTTCATTAATCAGAAGAAGCAATTTAGAAATTAAAAATTTATTATCTAAACTAGGAATTTTTTTAATAGGATAAAATGAATATAGATATCATACCCTGCCTTAATGATAACTACAGTTATTTAATTAAAGATGATCAGACTAATACAGTAGCAATTATTGACCCATCAGAATTTGGTCCCTGCAATGGAAAAATAGATTTAAAATACAAAAAACTAGACTTCATACTTAACACTCATCATCATTTTGATCACGTTGGAGGTAACACTGAATTAAAAAAAAAGTATGGATCAAGAGTTTTAGGATTTGAGAATGATAAAAAACGAATTCCAGCAATCGATATTTTGCTAAAAGACGGTCAAGAATTTAAAATTGGAAATCTAAATTTCAAAACTATATTTATACCAGGTCATACCTCAGGTCATATCGCTTTTTATTTTGAAAAAGAAAAAGTTGTATTCACTGGTGATACTTTATTTTCCTTGGGATGTGGTAGAGTATTTGAAGGGACTTACCAACAAATGTTTGACTCTTTAAATAAAATTAAGAGACTTCCTGAAGATACAAAAATTTATTGTGGTCATGAGTATACAAAAAGTAACTTGGAATTTTGTCTTAAATTCAATCCTAATAACAATCACTTGCGAGATAAAGAAAAAGTAATAGAGACAAAAGTAAAGATCAAAAAACCTACTATACCATCAACTATAAGAGATGAAATTCAAACGAATATATTCTTAAGATATGACGATCTTGATGTTAAAAACGCATTGAATTTAAAAAATGCCTCAGATCTAGAAATATTTACTAAATTACGTGATCTTAAAGACAATTTTTAAGCTCAATGATCTTGACTTGATAATATTGAGAGCTATATTGCTCTGAAACTTAATAGCGAGAATTTATGTCATTTGCAATTATCGAGACTGGTGGAAAACAATATAAAGTATCTGCGAGCAAAATTTTAGAGATAGAAAAGTTAAACGCAAAAGTTGGTGATACTGTCAAATTTAAAAACGTTTTGCTTCTAAATGATGATAAAAATACTGAGATTGGTAATCCAAGTATTAGTGGGGCAACTGTTGAGGCTAAATTACTCGACAATGTAAAAGACAGGACAGTTTTAATTTTTCATAAAAGAAGACGAAAACATTCAAGAAAAAAGAATGGACATAGACAACGACATTCAAAAATACAAATTACAAAGATTTTATCTAAAGATGGTAAGGTAATTGATGAAGCTAAGGTTTCTGCAGAAAAGAAACCAGCCCCAAAGATGTCAAATGTTAAAAAAACATTGACAAAAGAAACAACTTCAAAAAAGAAAGCAGTTAAAAAATAGGAAAACCGAATGGCAACAAAAAAAGCAGGTGGATCATCCAAAAACGGCCGAGATAGTAAAGGTAGACGTCTTGGAGTAAAAAAATATGGTGATCAATTAGTAATTCCTGGAAATATAATTGTAAGGCAAAGAGGGACTAAAATTCACCCGGGTGATAACGTTGGTATGGGAAAAGATCATTCTATATTTTCTTTAGTTAAAGGTAAAGTAAAGTTCAAAAAATCAAAATTAAACAGAACTTTTGTTTCTGTAATCCCCAATTAAATCTATAAATAACCTAAGTTATTTATATTATACCGACAATGAAATTTTTAGATCAAGCAAAAATATATATCAAGGCTGGTAACGGTGGTTCAGGTTCCGCTAGTTTTAGAAGGGAAAAATTTATTGAGTATGGTGGACCAGATGGTGGTGATGGTGGAGATGGTGGATCGATTATCGTTGAGTCAGATAGGAACTTAAATACTCTGATTGATTTTAGATATGCACAACACTTTAAAGCACAACATGGTAAACCAGGAAGTAAAAGAAATAGGACTGGCGCTAATGGTAAAGATTTAGTTTTAAAAGTTCCAGTAGGAACTCAAATTTATGAAGAAGATAATAATACTTTAATTTATGATTTTACAAAAAATAAAGAAAAATATCTTGTTGCATCAGGTGGTAAGGGTGGTCTTGGAAACGTTAGATTTAAAAGCTCGACTAATAGAGCGCCGAAGAAAAAAACTAATGGTAAAATTGGAGAAGAGTTTTGGATATGGCTTCAATTAAAAGTTATTGCAGATATTGGAATAATAGGAAAACCTAATGCTGGGAAATCCAGTTTACTTGCTGCATTAACAAGAGCTAAACCTAAAATAGCCAACTATCCTTTTACAACAATAAATCCAAATTTAGGTGTTACTTACTATGGTGGTAAAGAGGTAACCTTGGCAGATATTCCTGGTTTAGTTGAGGGCGCTCACAAGGGAGTTGGTCTTGGTGATAAATTTTTACGCCACATAGAAAGGTGTAAAATTTTACTTCATCTAATTGATATTTCAGAGAAAGATTTGATAAGTGTCTACAAAAAGATAAAATTTGAATTATCAACTTATGATAAAAATTTAACAAAAAAGAAAGAAATTATTTTTTTCAACAAGTCAGATTTACTTGATGAGGAAGAAATAAAAAAAAAATTAAATGTATTTAAAAGAAAGGTTAAATCTAAATATGAAATTATTTCAGTATTTTCAAGCAATGATATACAAAAAATAAAAAAACTACTTATAAAAAATGCTAATTGAAAATTCAAAAAAGATTGTTTTAAAGCTTGGCTCCTCTACTGTTGTAGATGGTAATGGAGCATTTAAAAAAAAATGGTTAACTTCCCTAATTAAAGATATTAAAAAATTTGGTAAAAATAAAAATTTTGTAATTGTATCATCAGGGGCTATAGCGTTAGGTCAAAAATATCTTAAAATAAAAAAGAAAAAAATAAAACTTGAAATGTCTCAAGCAATTGCAGCTGTAGGTCAGATTCATTTGGCGGGTGAATTTCAAAAATTATTTGATAAATATAAAATTAAAACTGGTCAAATTCTTATAAGTCCTGACGATACTGAGCAAAGAAGAAGAGCTATTAACGTACGAAGAACTTTTGATAATTTGTTTAAATTAAATGCAATTCCAATTGTAAATGAAAATGACTCTACTGCTACAGCTGAAATCAAATATGGTGACAATGATAGACTAGCTGCGAGAGTTGCTCAGATAATTGGGGCTGATATTTTAATAATTTTCTCTGATGTGGATGGTTTATACGATAAATCAAAAAGTAAAAAAATTGTAAAAAATATTAAACTTATCGATAATAAAATAACTTCACTTATTGAAAAAACAAAAAATAGCTACGGTTCAGGAGGGATCGTTACAAAATTAGATGCTGCAAAAATTTGCATGAATTCCGGATGTCATATGTTCATAGCAAATGGAAAAAAAGATAACCCAATTTCTAATATGATCAAAAATGAAAAATTCACTCATTTCTTTCCTAAAGTTTCAAGCTTAGACGCTAAGAAAAAATGGATTATTGGATCATTAAACTCAAATGGTACCATTAAAATTGATGATGGAGCATCAAAAGCTCTACGCAACGGTAAGAGTTTGTTAGCTGCAGGTATAACTAAAATTGATGGGTTTTTTAAAAAGGGAGAAAATGTATTAGTTCTAGATCAAAATAATAATCAATTAGCTCGAGGTTTATCCTCGTTTAGTTCTGATGAAATAAATAAGATTAAAGGCAAACAAAGTAAAGAAATCGAAAGAATTTTAGGATATTTTAGCAAGTCAGAAATTATTCATAAAGATGATATGGTACTATTATAAATGAGTTATTTAGAAAATATTGGAAAAAATGCAAAAAAAGCGTTTGAAGATTTAAAAACTGTGAATCAATCTAAAATTAAAAAAGTTCTTGAAAATTATAATAAGTCTTTATTAATAAATAAAAAAAAAATTATTAAAGAAAATCTTAAAGATGTAAAAAGTGTAAAAAGAAAGCATCTTGTAGATAGATTAGTTCTTGATGATAAAAGAATTGAGGGTATTAGACATTCAATAAATCAGATTGCAAAGTTTAGGAACCCTATTGGTCAAGTTCTTGAACAATGGCAAAGACCTAATAAATTGAAAATTAAAAAGATTTCAACACCTATTGGAGTAATTGGAGTGATTTATGAAAGTAGACCAAATGTTACTGCTGATGTTGCAGCTTTATGTCTAAAATCAGGAAACTGCTCAATATTAAGAGGAGGATCAGAAGCATTTAATTCGAACAAGATTTTAGCCAATTTGTTTAGAGGGGCATTAAAAAATAATAACATCAATAAGAATTGTGTTCAATTTATAGAGAATAAGAACAGAAAAATTGTTGACGGTATGCTATCTAAAATGACTGATTACATCGATGTAATTGTTCCAAGAGGCGGGAAAGGACTAGTGGCAAAAGTACAAAAATTTTCAAATGTGCATGTTATTGGTCATCTTGAAGGCATATGTCACATATATTTAGATAAAAGTGCAAATATTAAAATGGCAAAGAAATTAATCATTAATGCAAAAATGCGAAGAACTAGTATTTGTGGAGCAGTAGAAACACTTCTTATCGAAGAAAAAGCAATAAAGTCTCATGCGCGAGAGATAATTCAATCTTTGATTAGTTCAGGCTGTGAGGTAAGGGTAGATAATAGTATAAACAAATTATTCAAAGATAAACTTAAAAAAGCTAAAGAAAAAGATTGGGAAACAGAATACTTGGACTCAATAATTTCAATTAAATCTGTAAAAAATATAAAAGAAGCTGTCAATCATATTTTAAAATACGGCACAATGCACACAGATAGTATAATTACAAATAATAAAAAAAATGCTCAGATCTTTTTAAATGGTGTAAATAGTTCAATTGCAATGCATAATGTGTCAACTCAATTTGCTGATGGGGGAGAATTTGGATTTGGAGGAGAAATTGGTATCTCAACTAACAAGCTTCCTCCTAGAGGGCCGGTTGGTATAAACCAATTAACATCATATAAATATTTAGTAACTGGAAAAGGAATTATCAGACCTTAGTTAATGGGGAAAGACTCAAATAAATTTATTGGATTACTAGGAGGAAGTTTTGATCCAGCGCATAAAGGGCATTTAGAAATTTCAAAAATTGCAATAAAAAAGATAAGACTTAATAAAGTTTTATGGCTAATTACAAAAAAAAATCCTTTTAAAAAAAAACCCTTTTACTCTCTTGAATACAGAATTAATAAAGCAAAGAAAATTTCCAAAAATATCAAAAAAATTAAAATTGTTTATTTAGACAAAACTATAAAATCAAATAGAAGTATAAATATTATCAATTATTTAATACATAAAAAAAAACCTAATATTATCTATTTTATTATTGGGTCTGATAATTTAATAGGATTTCATAAGTGGAAAAGCTGGAAAAAAATTGTCAAATTGACAAAATTAGTAGTTTTTTCTAGGAAAGGATATGATAAAAGAAGTAGAAAATCAATAACGGCAAAATATTTGAAAAATAAAATTATTTTTATTAAAAACCAACATATAAATGTATCCTCATCAGAATTAAAAAAAAAATTACAAGCACATCATTAATGGAAGTAGCTGAAATTAAAAACAATATTGAAAAAATTCTTGATAATAATAAAGCTCACAATATTTCGTCTATTAATTTAAAAAATAAATCCTACATTGCAGATTATATGATAATTGCTTCTGGTACGTCTTCTAGACATCTTCAATCCCTCTCAGAAATTCTTGTAGCAGAACTAAAAAAATTAGGAATGGACAATTGTCGAATTGAAGGAAGGGAAAGCAATGATTGGAAACTTGTTGATGCACAAGATGTGATTGTGCATATATTTCATCCTGAAAAAAGAGAGTTCTATGATTTAGAAAAAATGTGGTCGGAAGAAATACCAAAAGAAAAGGCAATGATATGAAAAAAAAAATTATTTTATCAATAATTTTAATTAATTTGTCCATTGCTGATGGATTTTCAAAAAATAATCTATACGAGAAAATTGATCTATTTGGAGAGGTTTTAGAAAATATTAAAAATGAATATGTTGATGATGTAAATCAAACAGAAATGATGGACTCAGCAATTAATGGAGTTCTACAATCGCTTGATCCCTATTCTGCTTATATGAGTCCTGAATTATTTAAAGAAATGCAAACAGACACGAGTGGAAAGTTTGGTGGACTAGGAATAGAAATTGGCATGGAAGCGGGATTGGTAAAAGTGATTTCACCTATTGATGATACTCCAGCGGAAAAGGCTGGAATAAAGTCTGGTGACTACATTGTTAGAATTGGTGAAGAGCAGGTGCAAGGTAAATCCTTAATGGAAGCTGTAAAATTAATGAGGGGTCCAGTAGGAACAACAATAAGTTTAACTGTTAAAAGAAAAAACGTAAAAAAACCTCTTGAATTTAAAATTGAGAGAAAAATAATTGAAGTTCAATCTGTAAGTGCTAAAACTATAAGCAAAGAAAAAAATATTGGTTATATCAGACTAAAATCATTTAATGAAAATAGTGACAAACAATTTTTAAAATCAATTAAAAATTTTGAAAAAAATTCTAAAATAAAAGGTTATGTAGTCGACTTAAGAAATAATCCTGGAGGTTTATTAACCCAAGCAATAAATATTACAGACTTTTTTTTAAATGATGGAGAAATCGTATCTACTAAAGGTCGAAAAGTTTCCGAAACTAGAAAATTCTTTGCTAGAAAAGGTGATGAAATAAAAGGGAAACCTATTGTTGTTCTAATAAACAACGGTTCTGCATCTGCATCAGAAATTTTTGCTGGCGCACTAAAAGATCATAAACGAGCTATAATTCTAGGTGAAAGTTCTTACGGAAAAGGGTCGGTGCAATCAATTATACCTTTAAGGAATGGAGGAGGTATGAGATTAACTATTTCTAAATATTACCTTCCATCTGGTAAATCTATCTCAGAGGTTGGTGTCACTCCCGATATATTGGTAGAAGAAATAGGAGATGATTTTAAGATTAATTCAGAAAATGATAATCAACTCAATTACGCTATAAGACTATTTAACTCATAACCTATTATGGAAAAACAAAAACTTCCTTTACGCACAGGGGTTGGAATAATTGTTTTGAATAAATCTAACAAAATATTTGTTGGAAAGAGAGGAGACAATTCAGGTAATAAATGGCAAATGCCCCAAGGTGGTGTTGATGAAGGTGAGGACTTCATTACAGCAATGAAAAGAGAATTAAGTGAAGAAACAAGCATTAAAAATATAAAGATTATAAAACAAATAGAAAAAATTTATCAATATGAGTTGCCAAAAAATTTAATTGGAATTATTTGGAAAGGTAAATTTAGAGGTCAAAAACAAAAATGGTTCATAACTAGATTTACCGGTCAAGATAGTGAAATAAATTTAAAGACTAAAAATCCAGAATTTATTGAATGGAAATGGATTGAGCCTAATATGTTACCCGAGGTAATTGTCTATTTTAAAAAAAAATTATATTTAGATTTATTAAAAGAAATTAATTTAGTTATTGATTGATCTCTTTTAAAGTATCAATCTTGTAGGATATAATATATTTCTCTTTATCTGAAGAATTACTGTCGTTATATTTTTTTTCTGCTTCCTCAATTAAATCATTTATTAAATCTTTATTTAAATTTTTAAAGTTTTTTACCGAAGAGGTTAAAATTAAAAGGTTGTTGTTTGAAAATTCTACTGTACCTTCTTCTACATAAAATTTTTTTTCTTCTTCATTTTTAATTATTATAAATCCCGGTCTCAAGAAAGTTATTAAAGGAATATGGTCTCTAAGAATACCCATTTGACCCTCATACGCCGGTATTGTGACTTCGCTAGTTTCAGATTTTAAAACTGTCTGATCAGGAGAAATTATTTCTACCGTAAATTTGTTAGACATTATTTAGTATTTTTAGATAATTTTTCAGCTTTTTCAATTACCTCTTCGATGCCACCAACCATATAAAAAGCAGCCTCTGGCAAATGGTCATACTCTCCTTTGCATATAGCATCAAATCCCTTTATTGTGTCTGCAAGATCTACTAATTTTCCTGGAGAACCCGTAAATACTTCAGCTACAAAAAATGGCTGAGATAAAAATCTTTGAATTTTTCTTGCTCTTGCTACTGTTAATTTATCCTCTTCAGATAGCTCGTCCATTCCAAGTATAGCAATAATATCTTGGAGAGATTTATATGCCTGCAAAATTCTCTGGACGTCCCTAGCTACTCTGTAGTGTTCTTCACCCACAACACGTGGATCTAAAATCCTAGATGTGGAATCTAAAGGATCTACTGCAGGATATATTCCTATTTCTGCAATTTGTCTGGATAATACTGTTGTTGCATCCAAATGTGAAAATGAAGTTGCTGGTGCAGGGTCTGTTAAATCATCTGCGGGCACATATATAGCTTGAACAGATGTAATTGAACCCTTATCTGTAGATGTAATTCTTTCTTGAAGATTTCCCATATCTGTTGCTAACGTTGGCTGGTATCCCACTGCTGAAGGTATTCTTCCTAATAATGCCGAAACCTCTGAACCTGCTTGAGTAAATCTGAAAATGTTATCAACAAAAAATAAAACATCTTGACCCTCCTTGTCTCTAAAATATTCAGCAACTGTTAGTCCAGTCAAGGCAACTCTAGCTCTTGCTCCTGGAGGTTCATTCATTTGGCCGTATACTAGAGCAGCTTTTGATCCTTTTCCATCAGTTTTTATAACTCCTGACTCGATCATCTCATGATACAAATCGTTTCCTTCTCTAGTTCTTTCTCCAACACCAGCAAAGACTGAAAATCCCCCGTGTGCCTTAGCTATATTGTTTATTAATTCCATAATTGTAACGGTTTTTCCAACTCCTGCTCCGCCGAACAATCCAATTTTTCCACCTTTTGCATAAGGAGCCAGAAGATCAATTACTTTGATACCTGTAACTAGCTGCTCTGTTTCTGTTGCCTGGTCGGTGAATTTTGGTGCAGCTCGATGTATCGGCCATTTTTCTTTTGTTTTTACTTCACCTTTCTCATCAATAGACTCTCCAATAACATTAATGATTCTTCCTAAAGTTTCTGGGCCAACTGGAACACTTATCGGAGCACCAGTATTTAACACTTCATCACCTCTTTTAAGACCCTCTGTGGCATCCATAGCTATGGTACGTACATCGTTTTCTCCTAAATGCTGAGCCACTTCCAAAATTAATCTATTTCCTGAACTATTTACTTCAAGAGCTGTATAAATTTCTGGTAAATCATTCTCAAAATTTACATCGACAACTGCACCAATAATTTGTGTTATTTTTCCTTTTTTATTCATAATTATAAACTTTCAGCTCCTGATATTATTTCAATCAATTCTTTTGTGATTGATGCTTGCCTACTTCTATTATAATTAATAGTAAGTTTATCAACTAGATCTCCTGCATTTCTAGTGGCATTGTCCATTGCTGTCATTCTTGAACCTTGTTCACTTGCAGCATTTTCTAACAAAGCTTTGAAAATTTGTGTAGAAATATTTTTAGGCAATAAATCTTCGAGTATCTCATCCTCGTCAGGTTCAAATTCGTAAGAATGATTTTTATTATCATCGTCATTTGATTTTTGAGACTCAGCTGGAATTATTTGCTGTGCCTGAGGAATTTGAGTTATTACATTTTTGAAATTATTATAAAATAAAATGCATTTATCAAATTCGTTTTTATCAAATAACGTAATTATTTCTTGACCAACAATGTTTGCTTCGTTGAATGAAATCTGCTTTTTATCTTTAAAACTAAACTTTTTTATTACATGTTTTCCATATTCTCTTTTTATTTGATCTAGTCCTTTTGAACCTACTGTAATTATTTTTAAATCTTTTCCATCTTTAAGAATCTTTTTAAAATTAGACTTTGCAAGTTTGCATATATTGGAGTTAAATCCTCCACATAACCCTCTATCTGCTGTTAAAACAACGCATAAATATTTTTTATCATCTCCTGTACCAACTAAAAGTTTTGGAGCATTTTGTGGATCATTGATTGACTTTGTGAGGTTCAATATTATGTTTTGCATTTTTTGGCTGTAAGGACGTCCTTTTTCCGCATTTTCTTGAGCTTTTCTTAATTTTGCTGCTGCAACCATTTTCATAGCTTTGGTAATTTTTTGGGTGGATTTAACACTTTTAATTCTTTTTTTTAAATCATCTAAACTTGGCATAATCTATTTTTTGTAGTCCTCAATAACATTTATTAACAATTTCTCTGTATCCTCTTCAAGTTTACCTGAAGATTGAATAGAATCTATTATTTCAGGTTTGTTAGATTTAATTTTTTCAATTATATCTTTCTCAAACTTTTTTATTCTATCTAACCCCACATCATCAAGATAACCTTTCACTCCAGCAAAAACTGAGATGACTTGTTCAGCAACTGTCATAGGAGAGTATTGATCTTGCTTTAGAAGCTCTGTTAATTTCGCCCCACGATTCAATAATTGCTGTGTTGAAGCGTCAAGATCAGATCCAAATTGAGCGAAAGCAGCCATTTCTCTATACTGTGCAAGTTCTAGCTTGATTGAACCAGCTACTTTTTTCATAGCTTTTGTTTGAGCTGCCGATCCAACTCGTGACACAGACAAACCGACATTCACCGCGGGCCTTATTCCTTGGTTAAATAGTTCTGTTTCTAAAAATATTTGTCCATCAGTAATTGATATTACATTTGTAGGGATGTAGGCCGAAACGTCACCCGCTTGAGTTTCAATTATTGGTAAAGCTGTCAGGGAACCACCACCTTTCGCATCACTTAGTTTTGCCGATCTTTCCAAAAGTCTACTATGCAAATAAAAGACATCGCCTGGATATGCTTCTCTTCCAGGAGGTCTCCTTAGTAATAGTGACATCTGCCTGTAAGCTACTGCTTGTTTGGATAGATCATCATATACTATCAAAGCATGCATGCCGTTATCTCTGAAGTATTCTCCAATTGTGCATCCTGTATATGGAGCTAAAAATTGTAGAGGCGCTGAGTCAGATGCAGTTGCTGCAACTATTGTTGTGTACTTTAATGCTCCAGCTTCTTCTAAAGTTTTTGTAATTTGCGCAACAGTTGATCTTTTCTGTCCTATTGCTACATAAACACAATATAATTTTTTCTTTTCATCTGAAGACTCGTTTATTTTTTTCTGATTAATAATTGCATCTATCGCAACTGCAGTTTTCCCAGTTTGTCTATCACCAATAATTAATTCTCTCTGCCCTCTGCCAACAGGTATTAGTGAGTCAATTGATTTAAGACCTGTTTGCATTGGTTCACTTACAGACTGTCTAGGAATTATACCGGGAGCTTTTACTTCAACTCTTTTTCTTTCTTTTGATGATATCGAACCTTTACCGTCAATTGGATTTCCTAATCCATCAACAACTCTTCCCAAAAGTTCTTTACCAACTGGCACGTCCACAATTGCGTTAGTTCTTTTAACAGTGTCACCTTCTTTAATTTTTCTATCCTCACCAAAAATAACTACACCGACGTTATCATTTTCTAAGTTAAGCGCCATCCCTTTTGAACCATCATCGAATTCTACCATTTCTCCTGCTTGAACATTATCTAATCCATAGACACGAGCAATACCATCTCCAACTGATAAGACTTTTCCTATTTCAGAGACTTCCGCTTTTTCTCCAAAGTTTTTAATTTGATCTTTTAATAACTTTGTTACTTCTGAAGGATTTATAGCCATATTAATTTTCTAGCATTCTTTGCTCGATTTTTTTTAATCTATTTTTAATAGAAGTATCAATCATAAAACTTCCCAATTGAAGCTTTAAGCCTCCAATTAAATTTTTATCAACCTTGTAATCGAATTTAATCGTAGACCCCATTGAGGAAGATAATTCTCGACTGATTTTCTCTAACTCGGTATCTGATAATTCTTTTGAAGAAATTAAAGAAGCCTTAACCTCGCCTCTTTTTTTTGAACATAATTTTAAAAAGTTATCTATAATTTTTAATACAAAAAATATTCTTCTTTTTTCAACTAAAAGTAATAAAAAATTTCTTAAACTTTTTGAATAATTTAATTTTTCAGATAACAAATTTAAAACATTATTTTGATTATTGATACTCTGTGAAGGATTGTGAATGAAGTAATGTAATTCGGTGTTATTTTTTATTAGAGATTGAAAATTTTTTATATCTATCTCAATTTTATCTAATTCATTAGTTTCTTTGGCAACTTCAAATAATGCGCGCGAATACCTTTCTGAAGTTTCAGTCGAAAAAGATTTATTTGAGCTCATTTTTTGTTGTTAGAAGTTAAAGTGAAATAATGTGCGTGTCGTATCATAAGAAAATAAGTTGATCAAGTTAGCAATTTACAAATTATCCAAAATTTACTGGGTCTACATCAACTGTAAGTTTAATTTTTCCTGATATTTTCAAGGTATTTAAGAGGTTTATGATTTTTTTTTGTATAAGGCTTTTGCTTTTACATCTTATTAATAGTCTTGACCTAAATTTATTTTTAATTTTCAACAATGGTGAATCTACTGGGCCCATGATCTCGATATCTTCAATTTTCTTCAAATGATTTTTTATTTCTCTGGCGCCATCTACACTGAAGATGTGCTTATTTGCTGAGATAATAATTGCTATTAACCTCACATACGGGGGTAGTGAGTTTTTTTTTCTCAAATATAGTTCACTTTTTAGAAGCTCTTCAGAGTTGTTTTGTATTAGCTGATTTAATGTTTGATTTGTTGGAGTTAAAGTTTGATATATGATTAATGAATTAGAACTAAACCTACCTGCTCTTCCACTTAACTGATGGTATAATTGAATATTTTTTTCAGTAGTCCGCAAATCATAACCTCTTCCAGAAAAATCTGCATCAATAACAACAATGCAATTTAACTTAGGAAAATTGAATCCTTTAGAAATCATTTGAGTACCAATCAAAATATCAACTTTATTATTTATAATTTTATCAAATATTGATTTCACATGATCTTTTTTTTTCATGTAATCACTGGAAAAAATTTCAACTTTACTTGAAGGAAAAATTTGTCTCACTTCATCAAATATTTTTTCTACTCCTGGACCATACATTATAAAGTCACATTTTTTACCATCTTCGCAATCTCTATAAATATTTTTTTCATAAGAGCAATGATGGCAAATAGCTTTATTTTTTGTCTTATGGAAAGTCAAATACATTGAACAATTAGAACAGGTTTGTTTATAACCGCATTTTTTGCATATTAAATAGGGAGCGTAGCCTCTTCTGTTTAAAAAAAATAATACTTGTTCTTTTTTTTTTAAAAAAACTTTTACTAATTTTACGGTTTCTTCAGAAATAAAATTTTTTTTTAATTTTTTAATATTTAAATTAATAATTTTTGTTTTAGGTAATGGATAATCATTATACCTTTTTAAAATTTTAAAATGTCTATATTTTTTAGATTGAATATTTTTGAAAGTTTCTATTGAAGGAATAGAAGTTATGAGTTGAACTGGTATCTTTTCAAAAGATGCTCTTGCTATAGCCATATCTCTTGCATGATAAATTACTCCCTCGTCTTGCTTGTAAGATGAGTCATGTTCTTCATCAACAATAATAATTCCTAAATTTTTAAACGGTAATAACAAAGAAGATCGAGCTCCAATAACGATTTTAATTTCATTACTAATTATACCTTTCCAAATTATTCTTTTATTTTTTGGTGTAATTTTGGAATGCCATATTGCAGGTACAAAACCAAAAAAATCTGTAAATCTAGATTTAAATTCATTCGTCAAAAATATTTCTGGTAACAAAACTAAAGCTTGTTTTTTTTTTGCAATAATGTTTTTTATTCTCTCAAAATATACTATTGTTTTTCCAGAGCCTGTGGTTCCTTGTAAAACGGAGACATCAAATTTGTTATCTATGTTCTCTAAAAATTGAAGTGCATTCTTTTGTTCTTCACTTAAAGTATATTTTTTTGTTTTTTTTTGCTCGTTGTTAAAATTAATATCTTTTTTTTCAACGAAGTATTGATTATTTCCTATGGTCATTTTTAACACTAGACCTAGAGGCATCATATTGTAAGTAGCAAACCAACTTATAAAGTTTATTAAATTTTGATTTAATTTGTATTTATTAATTATTTTTTTAATATTTTTTATTTTAATATTTTTAAGTTTTGAGGTTTTTCCAGACCATACAACCCCGATTTCTTTCTTCTTGCCAAATGGCACCTCCACAAAATCTCCAACCTGCAGTGAAATTTTATTACTGTTATATGTAAATGGAAAATTAAAAATTTTAGGCAACAGCACTTGAGCTTTCATGAATTTATAGTAATTGAATTTTATTTATTTAGAAATGAATTGGTCTTTTATCAACAGCTAATGCTGCTTCTTTTATAGCTTCAGTATGTGTGGGGTGTGCATGACAAGTTCTAGCTATGTCCTCTGAACTTGCACCGAATTCCATTGCTAATGCCATTTCAGCTATCATATCTCCGCAATGAGGCCCGATAATATGAACACCCAAAACTTTATCGGTTTTGCTATCGGCGAGGATTTTAACAAATCCATCCGTTTCGTTGTTAACCTTTGCTCTGGAGTTTGCAAGAAAGGGAAATTTTCCAATTTTGTAGGATTTATTTTCTTTTTTTAACTGTTCTTCAGTTTTTCCTACTGTCGCTACCTCAGGAGAAGTGTAAATAACTCCTGGGATCACATCGTAATTAACATGGCCTGCTTGACCTGCCAATATTTCTGCGACTGCAATTCCTTCTTCTTCGGCTTTATGAGCTAACATTGGCCCTTTGATGACATCTCCAATAGCATAGATGTTTTTAATTGAGGTTTGTAATTTTTGGTTAACTTCAATTCTACCTTTCTCATCTTTCTTTACGCCAACTTTTGATAGATTTAAACCTTCGGTATATGGTTTTCTCCCCACAGATACCAATACTTTATCTACTTCAATTGTCTCTTTTTTTCCATTTTTTACGTCTGTATACGTTATTGAAACTAAATTACCTTTATTTTTAACTGTCTCCACTTTTGATCCCATTTTAAATTTAATTCCCTGCTTAGTTAGAATTTTTTGAAATTCATTAGAGACTTCTCTATCCATCCCCGGGGTAATAAAATCCAAATATTCTATTACTGTTACCTCTGATCCAAGCCTCGACCAAACAGAACCCATTTCTAATCCAATATAACCGCCGCCAATTACTGCCAATTTTTTTGGAACTTTTTGAAAAGATAAAGCGCCTGTAGAAGAAACTATATTTTTTTCATCAATTTTAATCCCAGCTAAAGATGATACTTCAGAACCAGTGGCGATAACAATATTTTTTGTTTTTAAATTAGTTCTTTTAGTATTGTTCTCATAAACAACTATATCATTTTTGGAAAAAATTACCCCTTTGCCTTTAAAGTATGCCACTTTATTTTTCTTAAATAAAAATTCAACACCTTTTGTGAGAACTTGGATAGACTTATTCTTATTTAACATCATTTTTTCTATATTTAATTTTATTCCTTCAACTTCTATTCCTTGATTGTTAAAATCTTTCTTAGCTTTATGAAAATTTTCAGACAAATTAAGCAAACTTTTTGAAGGTATACATCCAACGTTAAGGCAAGTTCCACCAAGAGCTCCTCTTGACTCTACGCATGCTGTTTTCATTCCTAATTGAGCTGCTCTTATTGCACATACATAGCCTCCAGGTCCTCCACCGATAACTATTAAATCAAAATTATTTTCCATTATTAAATATTTAAAAAAAGCCTCTTAGGCTGTTCTAAAGACTCTTTAACTATTTTTAAAAAAGATACAGCTTCTTTTCCATCAATAATTCTATGATCATAAGATAAAGCGAGATACATAATTGGTCTTACTTCAACATTGCCTTCCACCACGACTGGCCTTTGAATAATATTATGCATACCTAGAACTGCAGACTGTGGTGGATTTAAAATTGGAGTTGAAAGCATTG
This sequence comes from Candidatus Pelagibacter sp., assembly GCA_028097945.1. The sequence continues at coordinate 88,342 of JAOHFJ010000001.1, read as the reverse complement.
ATCCATAAATACCTCCGTTGGTGATAGTAAAAGTCCCACCTTGTAAATCATCAATTGTAATTTTGCCATCTCTTGCTTTTTGACCAAGAATGCCAATATTTTTTTCAATATCAGCAAAGGACATTTCATCAGTTTCTCTAAGCACCGGAACAACAAGACCTCTATCTGTTCCTACAGCAATACTAATATTGTAATAATTCTTATAAATAATTTCCTCGCCTTGAATTTCAGCATTTATGGCTGGATAATTTTTAAGACCAATTACGCAAGCTTTTACAAAAAATGACATGAATCCTAACTTAACCCCATAGTTGTTTTGAAAGTCTTCTTTATGCTGGCTTCTCATTTTCATCACCTCACTCATATCAACTTCGTTAAAGGTAGTAAGCATTGCAGCATTTTCTTGTGCTTCTTTTAGTCTCTTAGCAATTGTAAGTCTTAACCTAGTCATTTTAACTCGCTCCTCAGGACCATGTTGAATTTTCCTCTCTGACGGAGCAGGTTTAACTCCCATTAGACTCATGATGTCTTCTTTTAAAATTAAACCATTTTTTCCAGATCCTTCTATTTCTCTCAAATCAATTTTAGACTCATCAGCCATTTTTCTGGCTGCAGGTGAAACTTGCTTTTCTTCTTGAACTGATTTTTCAACATGAGGCTCTTCTAAAATCAATGGTTCTTCCTCTTCTGATTTTAGTACAGGTTCTTCATTTTTCTTAGGTTTTATTTTTTTGGGCTTTGATACTTTATTTTCCTGAAATATTTTTGGATTATCTTGTTCTTTCTTTTTTGGTGGAGGATCGTAACTACTAATCTCATTTGAGTTTTTATCTTTTTTGATAGATGAACTATCTACAGTGCCTAATAAAGAACCTACATTAACTGTTTCACCTTCTTTTACGGATATACTTCCTAATACTCCACTGACTGGGGATGGAACCTCAACATTAACTTTGTCGGTTTCTAATTCTACAAGCGGCTCATCAGCTGTAACTTTTTCTCCTTGGGACTTTAACCATTTTGAGACTGTTGCTTCTGTGACTGACTCACCTAAAGTTGGTACTGTGATTTTTTCTGCCATTTAATCTTTAAGTATCTTTTCTAATATTTCTTTTTGTTGTGCAAGATGTTTGTTTAGGTTTCCAGTCGCAGTGGTAGAAGAGGCTTTTCTACCAACATATTTAACAGATTTATCACCAAAATTTACTATTTCTAAAGTCCTGTCGATGTAATTTCTAACAGTATTCCAGGCACCCATATTTTTTGGTTCTTCCTGACACCAAATAAAATTGGCCTTAGTGTATCTTTTAAGGATATTTGCTAAAGTTTTAACTGGAAATGGATAAAGTTGCTCAATTCTTACAAAGGTTGTTTTATCATTTTGGTATTGTTCCCTAGCTTCCAATAAATCATAATAAATTTTACCGGAGCACATGACTACTTTTTTGATTTTGTCATCTTTTTTCTTAATCTCAAGTAAATTGCTTGCATCTGAATACGCATCATCCTCTAGGACTCTATGAAACGTACTTTTTTTTGAAAATTCTGAAATTTTAGAAACACATTTTTTATGTCGCAATAAAGATTTCGGAGTCATAATTATTAGAGGTTTTCTGAACTCTCTATGCATTTGCCGCCTTAAAACATGAAAATAATTAGATGGAGTTGTACAATTAACAACTTGGATATTCTCTCCAGCACATAATTGTAAAAATCTTTCTAATCTAGCGGATGAATGTTCTGGTCCTTGTCCTTCATAACCATGAGGCAATAACAACACTAAACCACTAGCTCTTCCCCATTTAGACTCACCTGAAGAAATAAATTGATCAATAATTATTTGTGCACCATTAGCAAAATCACCGAATTGTGCTTCCCATAAAACTAAAGTTTCTGGCTCAGATAAAGAGTAACCAAATTCAAAACCTAGAACTGCCAACTCTGATAATAAGCTATCTATGACTTCAAAATTCTTTTGTTTATTAGATATATTGTTTAACGGTATATATCTCTGATGATTATCTTGATTTCGCAAAACAGCATGTCTTTGACTAAAAGTACCTCTACCTGAATCTTGTCCTGATAGTCTTACCGAAAAACCCTCTGTCAGTAGAGTTCCAAAGGCTAAACTCTCAGCTGTTGACCAATCAACCTTTGTGCCATTTTCTATAGCTTTCATGCGCAACTGAAATATCTTTTTTAAAGTCTTGTGAACATTAAAATTTGCTGGAATATTCGAAATTTTTTTACCAATCTCAATTAATTTTTTCTTCTCTACACCGCTTACCCCTCGCTTGTCTTTTCCAAGACCAGGTTTGAATCTAGACCACGCTCCATCAAACCATTTTAATTCAGACTTGTAATTTTTAGATGAATTAAATTCTTGCTCTAAAAAGTTTTTAAATTTTATTTTTTCTTGCTGTAATTGAGTTTCTGATGTTAGCCCTTCTCGCCCAAGTTTTTTTCCATAAATTGATAAAGTAGTCGGATGAGATCTAATTTTTTTATACATAATTGGTTGCGTAAAAGAAGGTTCATCTCCCTCATTATGACCGAACCTTCTATAACAGACCATATCTATAACAACATCTCTATTAAATTTTTGTCTATATTCAGTTGCAATCTTAGCGCAATGTACCACAGCTTCTGGATCATCTCCGTTTACATGAAATATTGGGGCTTGAGCAATTTTTGCAACATCTGAGGGATATGGCGATGATCTTGCAAATCTAGGTGCTGTTGTAAATCCAATTTGATTATTTACAATTATATGTATTGTACCTCCAATATTATGCCCTGGTAGACCAGACATCGCAAAACATTCTGCAACTATACCCTGCCCAGCAAACGCGGCATCGCCATGCATCAAAACTGGGATAACTTTTTTTCTGTTTTTATCCTTATGAAAAAATTGTTTTGCTCTAACTTGTCCAAGAACAACTGGATTTACCGCTTCTAAATGTGAAGGATTATCTGTTAAACTAATATGTACAGAGTTTCCGTCAAATTCTCTATTTGAAGAAGCTCCTAGATGATATTTCACATCTCCCTCAAAATCTTTACTTGCACCCACTGTCTTTCCAAAAAATTCACTAAAAATTGCTCTAAATGGCTTACCCATTACATTTGCTAAAACATTTAACCTTCCTCGATGTGGCATACCAATTTTAATCTCTTTAGCTCCTAAATTTCCACCCCTTTTTATAATCTGTTCTAATGCTGGTATTAATGACTCACCACCATCTAAACCGAATCTTTTTGTACCAACAAATTTTACGTGTAAGTATTTTTCAAATCCTTCTGCTTGAATCATTTTGTTCAAAATTGCTTTTTTACCATTTTCAGTAAAAATAATATCTTTTTCGGGACCTTCGACTCTGTCTCTTATCCATGCTTTTTCATCTGGATCACCCATATGCATAAACTCATAACCAATATTTGAACAATATGTTTTTTTTAATATCTTTAAAATTTGGTTCAAATCTGCGTACTGAAGTCCAAGAACACCATCTAAAAATATTTTTCTATTGTAATCATTTTTTGTGAACCCATAACTCTCTGGTTTTAATTCTAAATGTTCCTCATGTTTTTGTATTGATAATGGATCTAGTTTTGCAATTAGATGGCCGCGTATTCTGTATGCCCTAATTAACATAATTGCTCTCACCGAGTCTTTTGAAGCTTGTTTGATAGATTTCGACTCTATTCGCTCTAAGGTGTTTCCATTTTTATTTTTTTCTTGAAATAAAAGTTTTGGCCTTTTATTTTTTTTCTCAGGTGACCAACTAGGCCCTTTTAAATTTTCGTATACTAATTTTTCATCATCACTTAGGCCTTCAAAGAATTTTCTCCAACTTTCAGGTAAAGAATTTGGGTCTGATATATAATCAGCATAAAATTCGTTAATAAATTCTGAGTTATTTCCTGCTAAAAAGGAAGTTTTTTTGTATATAGTGTTGTTATTAGAAGAAGACATTAAAAATTTATTCTAACATAGATTATTGGAAATCAACCACTTAGTTTTTGATAAAGCGTTTTACCTATATCTGCAGGTGATTTTGAAATAGTAATTCCAGCAGATTTCATGGTTTCTATTTTATCTTCGGCTCCGCCTTTCCCCCCTGAAATAATTGCTCCAGCATGTCCCATTCTTCTACCTGGTGGAGCTGTCAATCCAGCAATAAATCCAACCATGGGTTTTTTTATCTTTTCTCTTTTTAGAAAATCTGCAGCTTCTTCTTCTGCTGTTCCTCCAATTTCTCCGATCATTACAATTGATTTTGTTTCATCATCCTTTAGAAATAATTCCAAACAATCAATAAAATTTGTTCCATTGATTGGATCTCCGCCGATACCTATACAGGTAGACTGGCCCATTCCATTTGCTGATGTTTGAGCCACAGCCTCATAAGTAAGTGTTCCGGATCTTGAGACTATTCCTACGGTTCCTTTTTTATGAATGCTGCCAGGCATAATACCAATTTTACATTCACCTGGAGTTATTATTCCAGGGCAGTTAGGTCCAATTAATCTTGAACTGCTTCTAGCTAATATCTGTTTAACCTTTAGCATATCTAAAACAGGTATACCCTCTGTTATGCAAACTATTAATTTAATTTCCGACTCGATGGCCTCAATAATTGCTGCACCAGCAAATTTTGGAGGCACATAAATCATTGTGGCGTCAGCAGAAGTTTTCTCTTTTGCTTCTTTCACTGTATTAAAAACTGGTAAGTTAAGATGTTTTGAACCTCCTTTTTTTGGAGTTACACCACCAACTAAATTTGTTCCATACTTTAAAGCTTGCTCTGAATGGAATGTGCCATGTTTACCTGTGAATCCTTGACAAATAACTTTTGTATTTTTATTTATTAAAACTGACACTATTTTATTGCCTTAACTATTTTTTTAGCCGCATCGTTTAAATCTGAAGCAGATAAAATTTTTAAATTTGACTTGTCTAATATATCTTTTCCTTCTTTAAAGTTTGTACCTGCCAGCCTTACTACCAGAGGAATCGATAATTTAATTTCATTGGCAGCATCAACTACTCCTTGAGCAAGCACATCGCATCTCATTATCCCTCCAAATATATTAATTAAAATGCCTTTTACATTTTTATCAGATAAAATTAATTTAAATGCAGCCGTTACTTTTTCTTTTGAAGCACCACCTCCAACATCTAAAAAATTTGCAGGTTCTTTTCCATAAAATTGAATGATGTCCATCGTAGCCATAGCTAACCCAGCACCGTTTACCATGCAGCCAATAGATCCATTAAGTTTGATGTAAGCTAAATCATGTTTACTTGCCTCAATTTCAGCAGGATCTTCTTCGTTTAAATCTCTTAATTTAATTATTTCTGGTCTTCTAAAAATTGCATTATCATCAAAATTCATTTTTGCATCGAGACAAATTAGTTCATTTGTTTTTGTAATAATTAAAGGATTGATTTCTATTAAGCTAGCATCTTTTTTAATAATTATATCGTAAAGTGACTTTATGATTTTAGAAGCAGTATTTTTCTGCTGATCATTAAAATTAAAAATAGAAATTATTTTTTCAATTTCTTCATTTGAAGGTCCTCCTTCTTTTAAGTCAATTTTATTTGTGATTATTTTGTTAGGAGTTTCAGAAGCTACTTTTTCGATATCCATTCCGCCTTCTGTACTACTTATAAAGGCTATCTTTGCTGTTTCTCTGTCTATTAGACAAGATAAATAAAACTCTTTGTAGATTTCAGACGCCTCTTCAATATACAATCTTTTTACTTTTTTACCTTCCGGTCCAGTTTGATGGGTGATAAGAGTTTTTCCCATCATCTTTTTGGCCTCTTTCTCTATATCAGAAATATTTTTTATTAATTTTACTCCACCAGCTTTTCCTCTTCCTCCAGCATGTATCTGGGCTTTTAAAACAAATTTCTTACTTTGTAGCTCCGTTATTTTTTTTTTTATTTCATCTAGGGAAAAAATTACAATACCCTTTGAAACAGGTACTCCAAATTCTTTTAAGATTTCTTTGGCTTGATGTTCGTGAATATTCATATTTTCTTTATGTATATTCTATCTTCCCAAGTTGTAAATGGAAATTTAAATACTTTTAATTTATAAAAATTATTTTTTATTAATAATTTATGTACTTTTTTTGGATAATAGTTCAAATAATGATTATCATTTCTAAATTCTATTAAAATGATTTTGAAGTTTTTAAGTAGATTACCACAGCCTTTTAACACCTCTAATTCATGTCCCTCAGTATCAATTTTTACTAAATCTATTTTTTTTTTTACATTACTTAAAATTGATTTAATGGTCTTTGTTTTAATGGCTACTTTATCTCTTATCATTTTATCAGAATGCATTCCAAACAGTTTTGATTTATAAACTAAAAAATTATTTTTAAAATTTATTGTATTCAATGAAGAAGTTAGATCGTGATGATTTATGTTAAAAAAACTTTTTTTATTTTTGTTGGATATTGCATAATCCAAAATCTTAATTTTTTTTTTGTTTTTGTATTTTTTTTTAAGAAAATGAAAGTATTTTTTTTGTGGCTCAATTAATATAGCATATTTTATGTAATAATTTTTTATAAATAAATCTGCGTATTTACCTTTATGTGCTCCAATATCGATTAAAGAATTAATTTTAATTTTTTGATCTTTAAAAAAGTTTAAAATTTTTTTTTGGTGGAGATGATCTAAAATATCAAAAAAGAAAATAGCTAAGGTTTTAAAAAATTTCATATTATTTAATTTATTTATACTAAAATTTGTTTATAATTAAAGGTAATGAAGACTATATCTAATGGATTATTATCTAATTGTCATTACATCTTTTTTTCAATCTACTTTCTCATAGGATTTTCAATTTATAAAGATTATGGTTTTAATATTGATGAAACTTTTCAAAGGCGTAGCGGGTTATACTGGCTTGAATATTTATTCAATTTTTTTGGTTTAGAAAAACTCTCTTTAATAGCAAATGAAAAATTGCTTTCATCTTCAAATTTTACAGAACCATGGAGTGATGTTTACGGTATCATTTTCGATGTACCTGCTGCATTAATTGAAATTATTTTTTCTCTTAATAAACCAATTCAAATGTACGAAATGAGACATTTCTTAACTTTTTTTTATTTCTATATAGGTATAATTTTTTTTTATAAAACCCTTTTGCTAAGATTTGATAATAAATTCTTATCACTAGCAGGATGTTTTTTATTAATTTTCACGCCAAGAATATTTGGTGATAGCTTCCAAAATAATAAAGACCTTGTTTTTTTAACTTTTTTTATAATATCTACTTTTTATATCTTTAAAACTTTCGAAAACTTTAATATTAAAAATATATTTTTATTAGCAATTTTTTCGTCTATCGCTACCTCTACTAGATTGTTTGGACTTATTTTTCCTTTCACTTTTATATTTATCTATTTTTTATCAATATTATCAAATAAGGATGATTTAAAAAATATTAATAAGATCTTTATTTTTATTTTTCTATATATTTTATTTTTATTTTTACATTGGCCATATCTTTGGATTAGTCCTTTGGAAAAACTTTCATATCTTTTAAATAATTTACAAACTTTTGGCCCGACTCTCGTTTACTTCAATGATGTATTCTATAATACAGAATTAGTTCCTTTTCACTATCTTCCTTTATGGATCTTTATTTCAACTCCAGTAATAAATTTAATATTATTTTTAAGTGGATTGTTTCTACTATCTAAAGTTTTCATTTTAAAATTATTCTCCATTGAAAAATCAAAATCAAATTATGATTTTTGGAATAATAATAATGAAAAAAAAGATTTTTTTATTTTTATAACTTTTATAATCTTTTCTGTTATTGGAATTTTTTTTGCTACAAAACATTATAATAGTTGGCGTATTTTTTATTTCCTTAATTTCTTTTTTATTTATTTTGCAATTTATTTTCTTAGTTTAATTTTTATTTTTCCAAAATTTAAAAAATACATTAATGTATTAATAGTAGTTTTATCGATAACTTCTTTATTTAATATCTATAAAATTTTCGTATATCACCCTTACCAATCTCTTTATTTTAATGAATTGCTATCAAATAAATTTAAAAACAAATTTGAAATTGATTTTACTGGTCTATCCGGAATTAAATTTTTACGCGAAGTTGTGATGAGCGATAAAAGTAATGAAATTAAAATAGGTATTAATTCTTGGTATCCGTTATGGAGAATGAAAGAATTATTGCCGGAAATTGAGGAAAAACGTGTTGTTTTTGTCTATGATGATATTAAAAATGCTGATTATGTTTATTCTAATAAAATATATAATGTAAATGTTAAACTTAGTGACAAATTTTCTTTAGATGATACTTTTACACTTTATAAACAGCACTTTGTTGACGGAATTTTAATATACGAAGTGCATAAAAAAATTAAATAATGAAAATATTTATTTACAAGTCGTTGATAATTTTTTTTTTAATCATTATAGGTTTTAAGCTTACATTTACATATGCACAAAAAACAATCGAAAGAAAAATTGATAATCTTGGATCAAAAGAAAATATCGACTCCGTTAAAGATAAACTTAGATCTCAAATTCACAATGCTGTAAAAAAAGAAGACTTAATTAAAAGCGAGGATGCTGCATTAATTAATAAATTTTTAGAAAAAATCAAAAAAGAGCTAAAAGAAGATAATTAAAATTGCAAAATTTGATTTTTTTATTACCTCTGTATAACGATTGGAAATCAGTTCGGAAACTAATTGGCAATATTAATGATCAAGTTCAAACCACAAATCACAATGCTGATATATTTATTGTTGACGATTGTTCACCCGATAAAGAAAAGTTAAATATAGATGATCTTGCTAACATCAAAAGTTTGAAAATTATCAGATTAAATGAAAATTTAGGTAGTCAAAAAGCAATTGCTGTGGGTTTAAAATATTTAGAAAATCAAAAAACCGACTCAATAATTACAATTATGGACTCCGATGGTGAAGATGACTCTACAAAAATAAACGAGATGACTAGTCTAGCAAATCAAAATAGAGAATTTGTTGTAGTTTCATGCCGAACTAAAAGAGTGGAAGGGGTTTTTTTTAACATTTTATATAATATACATAAATTTCTGACTTTTATTTTTACTTTAAGATGGATGAATTTTGGAAATTATTCTTCTTTTCACTCATCAAATATAACAAAAATTTTAAAAAAAAATTACGCTTGGCTAGCGTATTCTTCAGCAGTTTCTAAAAATTGTAAAACTAAAAGAGTTTATGCCCCTAGAAAGAAGAGGTTTTTTGGAAGATCCAAGTTAACATCTTTAGGTTTATTTTTACACTCCTTAAGGGTAAATTTAGTTTTTTTTCCTACAATAATTCTTACATCTTTTTTTTATATTTACCTTATATACTTTTTATCTTTTAAAACCTTTTTGTCCTTTAGTTTTATTTCATTAATTCTATTGTATAATTGTCTTTTAATTTCAGTTATGATGAGTAGTAAACTAAAAGATTTAGAGGAAACTAAAAAATTTATTTCAGAAAAAATTGACTAATATTTTAGTTTTTTTGCTAAAACCGTTAATAAACCTTTAGTTCTTATTTTTTTTCCAATTTTATAAAAATTTAATTTTTTTATGTAAAAACTCTCTGCTTGATCGGAATAAGTTTCGCAACATATTGTTTCAAATAAATCTTTATCTGAAAATTTTTTTATTAATTCATTCAAAAAAAAACTACCATATCCTCTAGATCTGAAAGAATTCTTAATTGCTATTAAATTTAAATTTAAATTTTTATTTAAAATTTCTTTATTATTTTTATTTATTTTAAACAAGTCAATTTTTAATAGTGATATTAATATATCTATTATTGTAAGAATATTAAGATTGAATATTAAATTTAAAAATATTTTAAATTTCATATTCTTAAACTCACTCATTAGATATTTTGGTTTGTCTGCTAAAACAGCATAACCAATTGTATCGTTGTTTAATTCACAAGTGAATAAATATAATTTGTTAGATTTTATTAAAATGTCAATGTAGGCATTTATATTACTTAAAGATAATTTGGCTAAAATTGAATCAGGATTTTCACTTTTAATAAAATCCATAATTTTCGATTTCGTCTCTTCATCAATATTATTTTTATACTCTTTAATTTTCAAATTCATTACATTTAATTAATACTAATTTTTTTATGAAAGGATTTATGTGTTTAATCTCAAAACAATCTTTTGAAATATAATTAAAAATTAAGTGTTCTAATCTTTTTTGGTTAATTTCGTTTGACTCAAATACATACAAATTTTTAATTTTTTTTGATATAATCTTATTTATTAAAAATTTTTTATAGTTTTCATAATAAATAGTATTTTTCTTAGGATAACTAATATTGTCAAAAGTTCTACTTGGACTATTTAAATTTTCTTCTAATATGCTGGAAAAGAAATTATACTCAGTTATTAGCATTTTATTTTTTTGATCATTTTTAAGAATCGTTAATAAATTTTTCATAATTTCTAGTTCTTCATTAGGATTAGTAAAATAGGGTGATATCCAATTTAAACCTTTTAAACTTTTACTAAAGGAGCTAATTTTAATTGAATTACTTTTTTCAACATTTTCGAGTTCATGAAATTTCCTATCTAAATTATATCGGTCTGAATATTTAATCGTTGCAAAAATACATAAAAATAAAAATGAATATGTGAGAATTTTATTTTTTTTAATATTAAATGAATTTGTGAAAAAAATTATAAAACCAGTTAATAATGGTATTAGATAAAATATATAAATCTGATTTTTGGTATAAATTTGATGAAAAATATTGGAAAAAACAAAAAAAATAATGACAATTAATATTTTAAACTCGTCAGAAATAAAATAATTATTTATTTTTCTAAAAAAAAATATATTCAAGCCAATTATTCCAAAAAGAATAATATAAATAAATTTAAAATCTAATATCGTATTATTGAAGTTTAAAATATAGTTTGAATACCTGTCTAATCCAATAGATTGTGGAAATAAAAATATCTGTAAAATTAAATCACTTAATTTAACTTCTCTTAGAAATAAAAAGAGCAATAATAAAATAAGAAATATGAAAACTCCCAATATATAAAAAAATAATATTTTATAATCTTTATTATTCATCGCAAAAATTAAATTTAAAATACTAAATGCAATTATGAAATATGCAGCTGGAACCTGTTTAGAAAAAAAGGCTAAGCAAAGAAAAAAAGATACTAAAAACCAAAAATAATTTTTTTTTTTAATTATCCATAAAATAATGAAATAAAATGCAAATAGTGAAAAGAATGTTGAATGTAAATCCAAAAAAGGGCTTCCGCTTACTGGGTAAGCAAGTAGAGAAACTGATATTGATATAATAACTAAGTATTCAAATTTAATTTTTAAAATTGAAAAAATATAAATTGAAAAAATTGCTATAGCCACATTCAATAAAGATGAATGAATTAAATATGACATCCAATTATTTCCAAAAATATAAAAAAACAAAGATTGTAAATAATCAATTAGTAGGCCATGAACGATCCAATAATCTTTAATAGGATCATCTCCTAAAAGCACTCTATAGCCATTGTCATAATGTATAAACGTATCTACCGGGTAGACTCCGTTTGAGCCTACTAAGTAGTTAATTAAAAATGAAAATATGGATATAAAAACTACTAAAATGATTTCTTTATAATTGTATTTTTGTAAATCTAACATTTTATTTACTGCGCTCGTAAAATTGATTAATTTTTTTTGCTACAAATGTAATGTAAGAAGGTGTTATTTTTTGGTGAACAGGTAAACATATAAGCTCCTTTTCATATCTCTCAGCAATTACATTTCCTTTTTTTTTATTAAACATTTTGGCGCAGTTATAATAATGCTTTAATCTCACTTCTACTCCATGATTTATTAGAAATTTATTTAAATTTTCTTTTCTTTTAACCAAAATAGGAAAGTCTAAAAAGTTTTGATAATTTTCATCTGTTTTCACTATCAATTCAAAATTATTATTTTTAATTTTTCCTAAAATTTTAGAGTAAAGTTTATGATTTTTTTTTCGTATTTTAAAAATCATATCTTTTTCCTTTTTTAAAAGCTGAAGGTATGTAGCATTAATTGAAGTATGGCTTATTTTAGAAAAATAATATTTTGGGAATTTTTTTCTAACAGATTTTAATGAAGGGTAAAATAATTCCAACAAAAATTTAACTTTATATTGGTAGGCGCATTTTATTATATACCTAAAAAAGTATTTATATAATTTATTTATAGACATTATCTTAAGTATAAAGAAAATTAAAATTTGTTTTAATAATGAAAAAACTGGAAAATTTTTCAATTTTTTTTCTTCTTCAATATAAAATTTTTCAAAATCACGATTATTTGTTGACATAGCTCCTCCGTACAAAGAAGATATATTTTTCATTATATTAAAACTGTAAATAGAATAATCCCCCAAGGAACCAGAAAAAAAAACTTTATTCTTATTTCTTGAAAAATTGTCAAAATATATTGCATTATCTTCGATTAAAGGAATTTTGTTTCTTATCGATAAGGCTTTAATCTGTTTCGCAACTTTATAATTATTGAACATATTAGTCATAATAATTGCTAATGTTTTCTGTGAAATCAGTTTTTTTACTTTGATAGGATCCATTAGCCCAGATTTGTGGTCTAAATCACAAAATTTAATTTTTAATTTTAAATTAAGAGCAATATTAATCATCTCTGGCAGGTTATAAGCGCAAATTATTATTTCATTTTTATTTGCTTTATTTTTTTTTTTTAAAAAGTTTAATACAAACAAAAAAGCTACTCTGCATTGACTAAATAAATAAACTTTGCTTTTATTCGATTGTTTGTGAATATACTCTTCAATAAATTTTTTTTTTTTTGATATTTTTTCTGAACTTACAATAGCTAAAAAAAAGTTTTTAATACTAAGATAAATCCATATTCTGAACATTATATTTCTTTTCCTATTCTTCGAGCATTAGCCATAATTACTCCTAGAGGGTATTTGTTATTTTTAAATTTAAAAACAGAACCATCCACGATATAAATGTTCTTATTTTTATTTAGCTGACAATTTTCATTTAAGTATGATTTTTTTGAATTTCCCATTAGAAGCGTGCCAAAATAATGGAAATCAGCACCATATCCTGGAAAGTAATTAATATATATAGGAAGTATTTTTTTTGAAGATTTTAGAAAAATGTAAATTTTTTTACCAAATGCCTTAAAAAGCTTTTCATGATAATTTTTTTTTGAATAGACTAAAAAATGGCTTTTTTGTCTTTTAATATATAAATTACTATATTTAGGATGAATGAAAACATTTGAAAAAATGAAATGTTCTCTAAAAAGATTCAATAAAAATTTAATAGGAGATAGTATTTTTTTAAATTTGATTACAGCGTCTATAATTAGTTTGTTTCCTGGTCGAAAATCAGCGGTAAAAAGAGAGGGATTTTTTCTTAATTTTAAATGAAAATGTGATGGTTGGAAATGCATTTTATTAATCCATTTTTTTTTTGAGAAATAAAGTGAAAATAGTCTAGGATGATGATTAATTTTAAGTTCAGTATTTATTTTCAAATAATCCATAATTAATCTAGTAGTTGCTAGTGTACCACATCCTAAAACAAGTTTTTTTGTAATAAATATTTTTTTTTGTAACCCATTGGAACAATGTAAAAAAATTTCTTTTTTATTTTGAGATATTTTTTCCACAAAGTAATTATGAAATATTATCTTTTTTTTTTTTAGATTTTTTTTAAAAAAATTATTTGCTGTTAAGCTTTCTTTTTTTTCATTTATTAAATTCAGGTCAATTTTTTTTTTTTCCTTTTTTTTCTGAAAAGCCAAAATTGGTTCTTCCGTTTTAAATAATTTGTTTTTTTTTAAAAATTTTTCATCTATGTAAGGATTTTTTTTAAATAAGTTTTGAGTATATTTATCAAATTCTCCAAGTAAATTTTGTTTATTGAAAATTTCAATAAAGGAGTCTATAATTTTTTTTTGTGTTTTTGTTGAGTAACTTATTAAATCCTTTTTAATATTTTTATCTATTTGTAAACCCCAATAATTTGATAACCCACCAAATTCTAATGAGCCAAAAAGTTTAGTTTTATTCTCAATTATTATCTTATTAATTGAAAAGTAATCAAGTACTTGTTTCTCTTCACCTATCATTTGTGGAGGTAAAATTTTTAGAATGTGTTTGTTATTTATTTGCGGAAAGATTTTTTTAGTTTTTTTAAAAGAAATTATATTTATATTATTTTTTTTTTCCAAATAACTATCAATAAATGCTAAGCTAGATAATCCAGAACCTACTACTATAATATCGTATATTTTTTTTTTCATTTATCCGATTTTAGAAAAATAAAAATTATAAACTGGTGTCAATTTTTTTTGCAGCATTATAAAGTTCTTTAACTGCCTCTACTGATTTTTTAAAGTTTTCTCTTTCTTCAGTGTTTAGCTCTAATTCAATTATTTTCTCTACTCCGCCTGATCCTAGAATTACCGGAACCCCAGCATATATATTTTTTGTATCATATTCCCCATTTAAATAAGCTGCACACGGTAATTGTTTTTTTAAATCTTTAAGGTAACATTCTGCCATTTCTACACCTGATGCTGCCGGTGCATAAAAAGCAGATCCTTTTTCTAAATATTTTACGATTTCAGCGCCTCCTTTTTTAGTCCTATCTATAATTTCATCTAATTTTTTTTGGGTTAACTCTCCACCAGCTATTATGTCTTTTATTTTTTTTCCTCTTACTTCTGTGGCCTCTAACATTGCTACCATACTGTCCCCATGTCCACCAAGAACAAATGACTTTATTTCACTTACTGGTACTTTTAATTGTTGAGATAAAAAATAAATAAATCTTGATGAATCTAAAATTCCAGCCATTCCCACAACTTTGTTTTTTGGAAGACCTGAATACTTTTGAAGAGCCATTACTATCACGTCTAGCGGATTAGTAATACATATCACGAAAGCGTTTGGTGAAGTTGTTTTTATTCCATTAGCAACCTGTTTAATAATTTTTAGATTAATGCCCAGCAAATCGTCTCTGGTCATACCAGGTTTTCTTGGAACGCCTGCAGTAATTATTATTACATCAGAATTTTTTGTGTCATTATAATTGTCAGTTCCAGATAAATTTACATTAAAACCACTTACTGGTGAGGATTGAGCTATATCTAGAGCTTTACCTTTAGCTAACCCTGCTGCAACATCAAATAACACAATATCTGCTAGCCCTTTTAACGCAATTAGGTGTGCTAGGGTACCTCCAATTTGTCCAGCTCCAATTAATGTAATTTTTTTCATTAAAATTCCTTATTGTTATTTCATTGTTGGCATTACGAACTCTGGGTCAGATCTTAAACCTGAAGGCCATCTTGAAGTAATTGTTTTTAATTTTGTATAAAATCTTACACCTTCAGGACCATGCATATGTTGATCTCCAAATAAAGACCTTTTCCATCCTCCAAAACTATGAAAGGCCATCGGTACTGGGATCGGTATATTTATACCAACCATTCCTATTTTTGCTTTATTTGAGAAAGTTCTACCAGAATCTCCGTCTCTTGTAAAAATACTTACCCCGTTTCCAAATTCATGCTCATTTACAAGCTTTAATGCCTCATTAAAATCTTTAGCTCTTATAACTGATAAAACAGGACCAAAAATTTCCTCTTTATAAATTCTCATGTCTTTCTTAACATGATCAAATAAACATCCACCCATATAATATCCGTTTTCATACCCTTGCATTTTAAAATTTCTTCCATCGACTACTAATTTTGCTCCCTCTTTTTCACCAATATCCACATAACTTTTTACTTTTGCTAAATGTTCTTTCGTTACTAGTGGTCCCATTTCAGACTGTTTATCCATTCCTGGACCAACTTTAAGTGCTTCAACTTTTTTTGCAAGTGAATCAACTAGTTTATCTCCGATACCACCAACAGCAACTGCTACTGATTGTGCCATACATCTCTCCCCTGCTGATCCATAAGCTGCACCCATTAAACCGTTTACCGCTTGCTCTAAATCACAATCAGGCATTACAACACAATGATTTTTAGCTCCTCCAAGTGCCTGAACTCTTTTTTCATTCTTAGCACAATTTTCATAAATGTATTTTGCTATAGGAGTAGAGCCTACAAAACTCATTGCCACCACATCTTTGTTATTTATCAAAGCATCGACAGCCTCTTTGTCTCCATTAATAATATTAAAAACTCCGTCAGGAAGCCCAGCTTCTTTCAATAATTCTGCTAATCGCATTGAACATGATGGATCTTTTTCTGAAGGTTTAAGAACAAAAGTGTTCCCGCAAGCTATTGCCATTGGAAACATCCACATAGGGACCATTGCAGGAAAATTAAAAGGTGTAATTCCTGCACAAACACCCAATGGTTGACGTATGGACCAACTGTCAACATTGGATCCAACATTTTCTGTAAATTCTCCTTTAAGCATCTGAGGAATGCCACAAGCGTATTCGACAACTTCTAAACCCCTTGTTAGTGAACCTTTTGCGTCTTCATAAACTTTCCCATGTTCAGCAACTATAATTTTTGTTAATTCATCTGAATTTTTTTCAATCAATTCTTTGAACTTAAACATGACTCTTGCTCTTTGAAGTGGCGGTTTATTAGACCATTCTTCAAATGCTTTTTTTGCATTTTCGACTGCTACATTTACATCTTTTGCTGAGGCAAGTTTTACTTGGGCGCTTTGTTCACCTGTGGCTGGGTTAAAAACTTTACTTGATCTTTTTGAGTCTCCACTGAATGATTTTCCGCCAACAAAGTGTTCAATAGTTTTCATGATGATATTGAATAAATAAGCTTTTAACTTGTTGCAAGCATTTTCTTAATAGATCCAATAGCTTTAGCTGGATTTAATCCTTTTGGACAAGAATTAGTACAATTCATAATCGTATGGCATCTATATAATTTTAATTCGTCTGCTACTTTCTTAAGTCTCTCTTTTTTATCTCCATCTCTGCTATCATTTATCCAGCGGTAAGCTTGTAACAAGACTGCAGGCCCCAAGTATTTATCCCCATTCCACCAATAACTTGGGCAAGAAGTTGAACAGCAAGCACATAGTATACATTCGTAATAACCATCTAATTTTTCCCTATCTTTTTGAGTCTGTTTTATTTCCTCTTTTTCCTTTCCAGTTTGTTCAGTTTGCAGCCAAGGTTTAATTGACTCATATTGTTTATAAAGAGTAGTTAAATCTCCGATTAGATCTTTAACTACTTTCAAATGTGGCAATGGATAAACATTTAAATCTCCATTGATGTCTGTGTGAGACTTAATACAAGCTAAAGTATTTATACCATCAATATTCATTGCACACGACCCACAAACTCCATGAGCACATGATCTTCTAAATGTTAGAGATGGATCTATTTCATTTTTTATTTTAAATAAAATATCTAAAACTTTTGGACCACAATTATCCATATCAACTTCAAACGTATCCACCCTAGGATTTTGTTTTGTAGATGGGTCCCATCTATAAACATTTACCTTTTTTAAATTTTTAGATTTTGTCTCGTCTTTATAATACTCACCAATTTCAATTTTTGAATTTTGAGGTAAGTTAAATTGAACCATTCCTAATAAACTCTCTCCTTTGGAGGGAAGTATTGAACATCATTTGTTAACGTTCTTGAATGGACATCTCTATATTTTATCTCCACTTTTTTATCATTTTGCCAAGCTAAAGTATGCTTCATAAAGTTTTTATCATCTCTCTTACTGTAGTCTTCTCTGGCATGAGCGCCCCTACTTTCTTTTCTGCTGTAAGCTGAGTCCATAGTGGTAAGAGCTTGTCTAATTAAATTATCAAACTCCAATGTTTCAACTAAATCTGTGTTAAAAAGAAGAGATTTGTCTTTGACAGAAACATCATCCATTCCTTCATAAGGCTTTCGTATTTGATCTACACCTTCTTTTAATGTTTTTTCAGTTCTGAACACAGCACATTTTGATTGCATAGTTTTTTGCATGTTTAATCTTAATTCTGCTGTTTTGGTTGTGCCCGATGAATTTCTAATTTTATCAAATCTGTTTAAACATTTATCTGTTTCTGAATTAGAAACTTCTTCATGATCCATACCTGGTTTAATAAGTTCAGCAGCCCTTTTGGCAGCTGCTCTTCCAAATACCACAAGGTCAATTAATGAATTCGATCCTAATCTATTAGCCCCATGAACTGATACACAAGCAGCCTCGCCAATTGCCATCAATCCGGGCACTGTTTTTTCTGAACCATTCAAAGTTAAAACTTCTGCTTTATAATTTGTTGGAATACCGCCCATATTATAATGAACTGTAGGTACCACTGGAATTGGTTGTTTGTTTACATCAACATTTGCAAAAGTTTTTGCTGCTTCTGTTATTCCTGGAAGTCTTTCTTCTAAAACTTCTTTATCTAAATGATCTAGATGTAAATTAATGTGATCTTTATCTTTACCAACCCCCCTACCTTCATTAATTTCCATCTCCATTGATCTACTTACTACATCTCTAGATGCTAAGTCTTTTGCATTCGGCGCATAACGTTCCATAAATCTTTCACCTTTTCCGTTAACTAAAAATCCTCCTTCACCTCTTGCTCCTTCTGTTATTAAGCATCCTACACCATAAATACCTGTTGGATGAAATTGCACAAACTCCATATCTTGTAAAGGCAATCCAGCTCTTAATACCATTGCATTACCATCTCCTGTACAAGTGTGTGCTGACGTAGCTGAATAATAAACCTTACCGTAACCCCCAGTTGCAATTATTGTAATGTGCGATCTAAATCTGTGAATAGTTCCATCTGTTAAATTCCAAGCAATCACTCCTTTGCACTCACCATTTTTCATAATTAAGTCTAGTGCAAAATATTCAATAAAAAATTCTGTATTGTGTTTTAATGCTTGACCATAAAGAGTATGTAAAATCGCATGACCAGTTCTATCTGCAGCAGCACACGTTCTTTGTGCTGTACCGTTTCCATAATTTTTTGTCATTCCACCAAATGGTCTTTGATAAATTTTTCCATCATCTGTTCTGCTGAATGGAACGCCATATCTCTCTAATTCTACTACTGCTCTCGGAGCCTCTTTACATAAATATTCTATGGCATCTTGGTCACCTAACCAGTCAGAACCTTTAACAGTATCGTACATGTGCCATCTCCAATCATCCTCTCCCATATTTCCAAGTGCTGCCGAGATACCTCCCTGAGCTGCAGAGGTATGGCTTCTTGTTGGAAAGACTTTAGAAATGCAAGCTGTTTTTAATCCTGCTTCTGATAAACCTACTGCCGATCTAAGACCAGATCCACCTGCTCCTAAAACAACAACGTCATATTCATGATCTATAATTTTATATGCACTCATTATGTTAAATTATATATTCCTGTAATAGTTATTAAAGGCATAATTATAGCAAATATAGTTAATAGTTTATTTGCGACATTTTTGATTTTTTGATCTTTAATATAATCTTCAAAAATCTCACTTATTGTTAGAGCTGAAAAAAAGAAAGCTATTGCAACAAATATTGAAAACAAAATTTTAGTTGTTTGTTGAGTGAAGAAAATAGTTACTTTTTGATAATCATTATCATATATGGAAACAAAATTCACAATAAACCAAATCATGAGAGGAATAAGTATAAAGGAGCTTATTTTTGTAAATAACCATTTTTTTGTAGAAACGTGCATATTAAAAAATATTTTTTCCAATTAAATAAAATAAAATTGTAAGTACAAATGATCCGACTAAAGCCAAAACTCCAGTTATCTTTGAAATTTTCAGATCAAAACCATATCCAAGGTCCCAAAATAAATGTCGAAGCTCATTTAAAATATGAAAACTAAAAGTCCAACAAAGTCCAATAGCCATAAATTTTCCAAAAAAACTTTGAAAAAAAATATTTATTGTTAGGTAGCTCTCAGCTCCTAGCAATAAAGACAAACTCCATAAACAAATTATTGTTATAGCTAAAATATTTATCACTCCAACTATCCTGTGTGCAATAGAGAGCAAAGAGGATATTTGCCATTTATAAATTTGGAGATGCGGGCTTAAAGGATTATTTTTTTCTTCCATATAAAATTTATAAACTAAAGTTATAATTTTTTCACTAAGTGTTCAGCGATCTGCACAGTATTTAAAGCCGCCCCTTTTAGTAAATTATCTGACACCACCCAGATATTAATTGCTTTTACATTTGAGTTATCTTTTCTGATTCGAGAAATGTAGGTTGTATAGTCTCCTTCAGCTTCTAGTGGTGTAATATACCCACCATCTTTTCTTTCATCAACAACTTTACATCCTGGCGCGTTACTTAAAATTTTTATAATATTTTCAAAATCGTACAAATTATCAAATTCAATATTTATAGACTCGGAATGTCCAGTTCTGATTGGTACTCTCACGCAAGTTGCTGTAACATCGATATCATTATCAAGAATTTTTTTTGTTTCATTTGTCATTTTTAATTCTTCTTTTGTGTAACCATCTTTATCAAAACCATCGATATGTGGTATTAAATTAAAAGCAATTTGTTTAGTAAAATTTTTTGAATTAATTTTTTTATTTTCTAAAAAATTTTTTGTTTGCTCGAATAATTCATCCATTGGAACTTTACCAGCACCAGATACTGCTTGATAAGTTGATACAATAACTCTGTTAATCTTATATTCATCATGTAAAGGCTTAAGGGCAAGAATCATCTGCATTGTTGAGCAGTTAGGATTAGAAATAATATTATTATGCTTATTTAATGCATCGGCATTTACTTCGGGAACTACTAATGGCACATCATTTTGCATTCTAAAGTAACTTGAGTTATCAATGACGATAGTTTTCTTTGCAGCTTTTGGCACCCATTCTTTTGCAATTTGACTACCAGCGGCAAAAAAAGTTATCTCAGCTTTAGAAAAATCGTAGTTTTCTAAACTTTCAATTGTAATTTCTTTATCTCGAAAATTAATTTTTTTTCCGGCACTTTTTTGGGATGCAACTAAATATAATTGTTTAAATGGAATTTTAGATTTCTCTAAAATTTCAATAGTTTTTCTCCCAACATTTCCAGATGCTCCAATAATTGCAAAATTCATATAATTGATACTTTATTTTAATTTTGCAATAATTGCATCACCCATGACAGAAGTGGATACTTCTTTCATATTTTTTGACATGATATCTTTGGTTCTTAGTCCGTCATCCAGAACATCTTGAACGGCTCTATCTAATTGCTCGGCCTCTTTATCTAAATCGAGAGAATATTTTAATGCCATAGATAAACTTAAGATTGTAGCAATAGGGTTTGCAATATTTTTCCCAGCGATATCTGGAGCAGATCCATGAACAGGTTCATACATGGATCTAATTTTACCATTTTTATCTTTAGCTCCCAAAGAGGCTGATGGAAGTAAGCCTAAAGACCCAGTTAACATCGCAGCTTCGTCCGAAAGAATATCTCCAAATAAATTATCAGTAACAATCACATCAAATTGTTTTGGATCTCTTAATAATTGCATAGCACAATTGTCTGCTAACATATGGCTCAGTTCAATTTTTTTGTATTCTTTATCTTTGAGCGCCTGAACTTCCTCTCTCCATAAAATCCCTGCTTCCATTACATTAGATTTTTCACAAGAAGTTACCTTATTTTTTCTTTTTTTTGCTAAATCAAAAGCCACTCTTGCTACTCTCTGAATTTCACTAGTTGTATATGTATGAGTGTTAATTCCTTTTCTCTCATTATTTTCGATTGGTTCAATGCCCCTAGGTTCTCCAAAATAAATTCCACCAGTAAGCTCTCTTACAATCATTATGTCTAGGCCAGATATTATTTCTGGTTTAAGCGAAGATGCTTCTACTAATTGTTTGAAACATATTGCTGGTCTTAAATTAGCAAATAACTTTAGCTCTTTCCTAAGTTTTAAAAGAGCTCTTTCTGGTCTCTTAGAAAATTCTAAATTATCGTACTGAGGTCCTCCCACTGCACCTAAAATTACTGCCTCGCTCTCTAATGCTTTATAAAAGACCTCATCTGTAATTGGATTTTTATGTTTGTCATAAGAAGCTCCACCAACAAGACCTTCTTCAATTTTAAAGTCTAATGATTTATTTTTATTAAACCATTCAATTATTTTTCTTACTTCTCTGATTACTTCTGGTCCAATACCGTCGCCAGGCAGTAATAGCAGTTTTCGATCCTTGACTTTAATCATTATTAATTAACCATGGTTTATTGGCTTCTAATTTTTTTTCAAAATCATCAATGTAATTTATTTTTTCCATAGATAACCCAATGTCATCTAACCCCTCAATCAAACATTTTTTTTTAAAAGAATCTAATTCAAATTTTACGACTTTATTTCCAAATTTAATTTCTTGTTTTTGAAGATCTACTTCAACCTCTTCTTTTCTTTTTGAATACTCTGATAACTCTATTACTTTTTGCTCACTAATTTTAACTGGTAAAATGCCATTTTTAAAACAATTATTGTAAAATATATCTGCAAAGCTTGAACTGATAATACATTTAATACCAAAATCAGATAAAGCCCATGGAGCATGTTCTCTAGATGAGCCGCACCCAAAGTTTTTACCTGCTAATAGAATTTTTGATTTATTGTAAGGCTCATTATTTAAAGTAAAATCCTTTATAAGATTTCCATTTTCATCATATCTCATCTCATAAAATAAACTTTTTCCTAAGCCTGTTCTTTTAATAGTTTTTAGGAACTGTTTTGGAATAATCATATCTGTATCGATATTCTGTAATGGCAAATATGATGGGATGCTTTTTAAATTTATAAATTTTTCCATTATTGAATCTTCCTCACGTCAGTTAAGTGTCCATTTACTGCTGCTGCAACAGCCATGCCAGGACTTACTAGATGTGTTCTTCCACCACGACCTTGTCGTCCCTCAAAATTTCTATTGGATGTTGATGCACATCTTTCCTTGGGCTTTAATTTATCAGCATTCATTGCAAGGCACATGGAACAACCAGGTTCCCTCCATTCAAAACCAGCCTCTTTAAAAATTTCATCTAGACCTTCTTCCTCTGCTTGAGCTTTTACCAAGCCGGAACCAGGAACAACAATAGCACTTACATTTTTCGCTACTTTCTTACCTTTCAATAGATTTGCAGCATTTCTCAAATCTTCGATTCTACCATTAGTGCAGCTTCCGATAAAAACTTTGTCTATTTTAATATCCGAAATTTTTGTATTTGCTTTTAAACCCATGTAATTAAGGGATCTTTCCATCGCTGCTTTTCTATCTTCATTTGACTCTTTGCTGGGGTCTGGAACAATACTTGTTACTGAAGCCACATCTTGAGGGGATGTTCCCCAAGTTACCAAAGGTTCAATTTCTTTGGCATCAATATTTATTTCTTTATCGAACTTACAATCTTTATCAGAATATAATTGTTTCCAATAAGTTAAAGCTTTATCCCAATTAGCTCCTTTAGGCGACATGGGTTTATTTTTAAAATATTCATAAGTTTTTTCATCTGGTGCAATAAGTCCTGCTCTTGCTCCAGCCTCAATAGTCATATTACAAACAGTCATTCTCTCTTCAATGCTTAGATTTCTAATAACCTCTCCAGCAAATTCTATTACAAAACCAGTTCCACCTGCTGTTCCGATTGTTCCAATAATTTTCAAAATTACATCTTTAGCAGTAACACCTATTGGTAATTTGCCGTTTACATTTATTTTTAAATTTTTTGATTTTTTTTGGATTAAAGTTTGAGTAGCTAAAACATGCTCAACTTCAGAAGTTCCAATTCCAAATGCCAAAGCTCCGAAAGCTCCGTGAGTTGCTGTATGACTATCACCACAAACAATAACAGTGCCCGGTTGAGTAAAACCTTGTTCTGGTCCTATAATGTGAACAATACCTTGCCTTTTGTCATTAACATCAAAAAGATTAATACCAAATTCTTTACAATTGTTTCTTAATGTATCTACTTGAATTTTAGATTCTTCGTCGTCTATTCCCTTTGATCTATCTGTTGTTGGAACATTATGATCTGGAACAGCTAAAGTTAATTCTGGTTTTCTGACTTTTCTTTTTTGCATTCTTAAACCTTCAAATGCTTGGGGGCTTGTAACTTCATGAATTAAGTGTCTATCAACATAAATTAATGAAGTACCGTCGTCCTGTTCATGAACAAGATGGTTTTCCCATATCTTATCATATAGAGTTTTTGACATTAAAAATTTTATTTTTTTTCTTTAGCCGATTTTTCGTTTTTAACTTCAGGCGAAGTTTCTTTCTTTTCAACACTTGATTCTTTTTTAGCAGTTGCCTCGACTTTAATAGGTTCAGCTACCTTATTAGGCTCTTCTGCTTTAACAGATACATCAACACCAATTTTCTTTTTTATTTTTTCTGCAATTCTAGCAGATTTACCTTTTCTATCTCTTAAATAATAAAGTTTAGCTCTTCTAACTTTTCCTGACCGTATTACTTTAATAGAGTCTACATTTGGACTGTATAACGCAAAGGTTCTTTCAACCCCTTCACCAAAAGAAATTTTTCTAACAGTGAAAGAGGAATTCAAATCTCTGTTTTTTTTTGCAATACAAACACCTTCAAAATATTGAATTCGTTCTCTTTTTCCTTCAACAATTTTTACACCCACTTTAATAGTGTCACCTGGAGAAAATTCAGTAATTTTCTTATTGGCTGTAATTTTCTGAATTGTTGCTTTATTTATATCTTCAATGTTTTTCATTTTTTTTCTCTAAGTATTTTTTCCAAAGATCAGGTCTTTGGCGTTGTGTTATAGCCTCAGATTGAGATAAACGCCACCCCTTTATTTTAGCATGATCACCGGAAAATAGGACTTCTGGCACTTTTTTACCCTCCCAGTCTCTTGGTTTAGTGTATTGAGGATATTCCAAAAGATCGTTTTCAAAACTTTCATCTTTAGTAGAATTTTCATTACCCAAAACGCCTGGGAGAAGTCTAACTAATGCATCTACGAATACAAATGATGCGCTCTCACCTCCAGATAAAATAAAATCTCCTAAACTGTATTCTTCAATATTTCGTGTTTCTAGAAGTCTTTGATCAACACCTTCAAAATGACCACATAAAATATTTATTTTTTTAAGCTTACTCAAAGATTTTACTTCTTGTTGATCTAATCTTTTGCCTTTAGGAGATAAGTAAATTATTTTTTCTTTAGCTTTTATATTTTCATCCAGAGCAGATGCTACAACATCAGGTTTTAATAACATGCCACTTCCCCCACCAAAAGGTGTATCATCAACTGTCCGATTATCATCAAAAGCATAGTCTCTAATATCTATAATCTTGAGACTCCATTTTTGTTTTTCCTTTGCTTTCTTATAGATGCCCACATCTAAAAGCCCAGGATATAAATCCGGATATAAAGTAAATATTTGTACTTCAAGCATTGTTTAAACCCTTATTTTTTATCTTTTGGTTCTTCCTTTTTAGCTTCTGCTTTAGGTTCTTCCTTTTTAGCTTCTGCTTTAGGTTCTTCCTTTTTAGCTTCTGCTTTAGGTTCTTCTTTTTTAGCTTCTGCTTTAGGTTCTTCTTTTTTAGCTTCTGCTTTTGGTGCTTCTTTACTTTCTTCTGCACTCTTCTTTCTGTCTTTTTTAGGAATAGCTTTTTGAGGATTATTACCCGGCTTCGGCATCGGCATTATTTGTAGTTCACCCAAAAGTCTAGAAACCCTAAGAGTTGGTTGAGCACCTTTACTCATCCAATATTTTACTCTCTCAGCTTCTATTTTTATTCTTTCCTTTTTATCTTTTGGAAGTAATGGATTGTAAGAACCAATTTTTTCAATAAATTTACCGTCTCGTGGATATCTTCCATCAGCGATAACTATTTTATATACTGGTCTTTTCCTTACTCCTCCCATTGATAGTCTTATTCTTAACATGTTTTACCTTTCATTTTAGTTTATTGAGCATTTCATCTGGGATCATTCCAGATGGAATTTTTTTTCCTTGTGACATCTTTTTCATCATATCTGACATCATTTTAAATTGTTTAAGCAACTTATTTATTTTAGAAACATCTACTCCAGCGCCTTGCGAAATTCTCTTTCTTCTAGAACCACTAATTATTTTTGGATTTTCTTTTTCATTTTTTGTCATAGATAAAATAATAGCCTCATTTTCAATAAGCATTCTCTCATCTATGTTAGCTTGATCCATTTTAGTTTTCATTTTATTTACACCAGGTAACATAGACATAACTCCTTCCATGCCTCCCATTTTTTTCATTTGCCTCAATTGAGAAAGGTAGGAGTCCATTGTAAAAATACCCTGTTTAAGTTCTTCCTCGGTTTCTTTAATTTTTTCTTCACTTAAATCTTCTGCTGCCTTCTCGACAAGTGTAACTACATCACCCATACCAAGAATTCTGTTAGCTAACCTGTCGGGGTGAAACATTTCAAAGTCAGAAACTTTTTCTCCAACTCCAATATATTTTATAGGTTTGCCAGTAATGTGTTTCATACTCAGCGCAGCTCCGCCTCGCGCATCGCCATCAACTCTTGTTAAAATAATTGATGAAAGATTGACTGCTGTATCAAATTCCTTTGCAACGTTTACAGCTATTTGACCGGTTAAAGAATCGGCAACTAGAATGGTCTCGGCTGGTTTTGTTAAATCTTTAATTTGTTTAATCTCAGACATCATTGGTAAATCTATTTGTGTTCGGCCAGCGGTATCAAAAATTATAACATCTGAACCACTTAGATTTGCTGCATTGAGTGCTCTTTTAGTAATATCAATCGGCTGTTGTTTATCTATGATCGGTAAATTTTGTATATTATTTTTTTCTGCTAATAATTTTAATTGTTCTTGAGCAGCAGGTCTGTAAACGTCTAAGCTTACAAGCATAACTTTTTTTTTATTATTTTTTTCAATTAACTTAGCTAATTTAGCTGCTGAAGTTGTTTTTCCTGAACCTTGTAAACCTACTAATAATATAGAAACTGGAGGAACTGCTTTAAGGTTAATCTCCTCATTCTTTGAACCAAGTATATTTACTAATTCATCGTAAACAATCTTTACTATCATTTGACCAGGTGAAGTTGATCTTATGATCTCCTGACCAATAGCTTTTGGTTTTACATTTTCAATGAAATCTTTCACAACTGGCAGCGCTACGTCAGCTTCTAATAAAGCTAAGCGTATTTCTTTAAGGCCAGAGTCCACTTGTTCTTCCGTTAAGGAAGGAGCGCTTTTCAGTTTAGAAAAAATATTTTCTAATTTATTTGTTAAGTTTTCAAACATTTTTATAACGTCCAACACCTATCGCACTAGTGGGCGAACCTTCGCTGACTAGTGTCGACACTCTTGTTTTCAAGAGCACCGCAAAAACTTAAGTATTTGCGGAAAGTTCGTGGAAACTACAATTTGGGGTTTTAAAAGTCAATGAATAATTATACTAATCTACTAATATGCCTTTGATTAAAGCTTTTAGAATGGATGGTTTAGGTAATAGATTTATTATCATTGATAGAAGAGAGAAATCTATAAGTATACCTAAAGAAAAAATAATTCATTTAGGAAATTTGAAGTCTTTTCATCGTAATATTGAATTTGATCAAATTATATTTATTGAAAAAGAAATTAATAATACTTATCCCATAACCATTTTTAATTCAGATGGAGGAGAGATAAGTGCATGTGGAAATGGCAGTAGGTGTGTAGCTTACTTGTTAAGCAAAGATTTGAACAATAAGGAAATTAAATTAA
The DNA here is from genome assembly GCA_028097945.1 of Candidatus Pelagibacter sp. Next base: position 60,499 of record JAOHFJ010000001.1, on the reverse strand, counting down.
AAACAAATAATAGATTGCTTAATGCAAAAATTGTTGGGGAGTCAGATGTTCAACTGGAAATGGGAAAACCTGTATTTGAGTGGAATAAAATTCCATTGAAAGAAAAGATAGATCACAAGAATATAACTCTAGATATTGATGGTAAAAAATTTACTGATGGATTTTGCCTCAACGTGGGAAACCCTCATATAATTTTTTTTGTTAAAGATTGTTTTGAATATGATCTAAAAATATTAGGACCAAAAATAGAGACTCATGAATTATTTCCTGAAAGAACCAATGTTACTTTTGCACAAATAGATGACGAAAATAATATTACAGTCAATGTTTGGGAACGAGGTGCAGGATTAACAAAAGCATGCGGGACAGCTGCTTGTGCTACTGCTGTTGCAGCATTTATCAAGAAGTTAACAAAAAATGATATCAATATTAAATTTGAAGAAGGAAGTTTAAATATTAAAATGGATTCAGATCTCAATATATTTATGAGAGGTCCAGTTTCAGAAATAAAACATACTAGCCTTGAAATTTAAATGGGTTTATTTGATAAATTTAAGATAGGATTAGGTAAAAGTTCAGATGGGCTGTCTACCGGTTTTAAAAATATATTTTCCAAAAAAAAAATTGATGAAAATGTCCTTACAGAATTTGAAGAATTAATTATTACATCTGATGCAGGAGTAGAAGTTGCAAAAGAACTAAGAAAAGATTTTGAGAACTTCAAAGTTGATAAAAAATTAGAAGACCATAGAGAAATTTTAAAACTGATAGCGGATAAATTAGCTATTAATCTTCAAAAGTACGAAAAAGATCTAAGCCTAATGGGAAATGCAAAGTCTGCTGTGATAGTTGTATCCGGAGTAAACGGGGTTGGAAAAACTACTAGTATCGGAAAACTTGGGAAGTATTTTAAAGACAATAATAGATCTGTTGTTTTTGGTGCTGCGGATACTTTTAGAGTAGCTGCCATAGATCAACTGCAAGTTTGGGCTGCAAAAGTCAAAGTTGATATTATTAAATCCGAAATCAATAGTGATCCAGCTTCTGTGGCTTTTAAGACTGCTGAATTTGCAAAAAAAAATGAAATTGATGTAGCTTTGATTGACACAGCGGGAAGACTTCAAAATAAAAAAAATTTAATGGAAGAGTACAAAAAAATTATTAATGTCCTTAAAAAAATCGACCCTTCTTATCCTAACGAAGTAATTCTTGTCTTAGATGCAACTACAGGTCAAAATGCACTTAATCAAGTTGAAGAATTTAGTAAAATACATGATTTGACAGGTTTAATTATTACTAAACTTGACAGCACTGCTAAGGGAGGAGTCGTTTTAGCAATTTGTAAAAAATTTAAACTTCCAATTGTTGCTGTTGGAATGGGGGAAAAAGAAACTGATTTACAACCCTTTAATGCTGAATATTTTTCAAAAGCTTTATTAGGAATTGAAGATTAAAGTTTATTAATAAAATTTTTTATCTTAGAAAGTAATTCTTCGTTATACTCCATCATGTGATCATCATTATCAGGAAAATAACTAAATTTAGGATTATTAGCTTTTTCAAAAAGTTCTAGTCCCATTATTTGAGGTACAATATTATCTTTTTTCCCATGCATAATTAAAATTGGAGAATTAATTTTTTTGATTTTATTTTTAGAGTCATATCTATCCTTAAGTAGTAAGTTAATCGGTAAATATGGATAATAGATTTTTGCTGCATCAGCTATTGAAGTAAATGGAGATTCTAAAACAACTCCAGCAAATTTATTATTTGAGGCTAGTTCGATAGCTACACCAGTTCCTAATGACTCTCCATATAGAATAATATCCTTTTTATTTATTCCTTGTTTATTAAGCCATTCAACAACCCTATTACCATCGTGATAGAGGTTTTTCTCAGAGGGCTTTCCTTTATTTCCACTAAAGCTTCTCCATGAAATTAATAAAATGTTTACATCAAGTTTATTAAGCTCATTAAGTTTATGAACTCTATTTAAGAGATTTCCAGCATTTCCATGAAAAAAAAGTATTGTTTTAAATTTAGATAAATCTTTTTTTATAAACCAAGATTTTAGTGAAATATTTTCATCTGTATTAATAAATAGTTCTTCATATTCAAAAGTAATTTTGTCATTTAAATAATTATTTTCACTGGGGTGATATAATAAATTTCTTTGGTAAAAATATATAAAGATAGTTATTCCAATATAAGCTAAGATTATTGAGCTCGCTGCTAGATAAAAATATTTCATGATTTAGTCTTCCTTGCTAAATATACACCAGCAAAGACAAATGCTGCTCCAAAATAGTGGAAATTTAAAAGAGCTTCATCAAAAAGTATTATGCCGTATATAGCAGAGTAAATTGAAAAAATGTAAAGAGTAAAACCAGTCAACGATGCTCCTAAATATTTTTGGACTTTAGTATATAAAGTGAAGGCAATAATACCTGGTGAAATTGCTGCAAACAAAACCCAAAATAAAAAATTACTATTGAAGGCTGTATTAAAATAAAAAATTTCTTCTAAAATATAAAAAGGAAAAAGAGATATAGTTCCAAACATAGCTATCAAAGTAAATCTTGCCATTAAACTAAATTTACTTTTCCAGTTTAGAAGATAAATAGAATAAACAGCCCAACCCATAGCAGCACCTATCATCCATAAATCTCCCGATGTAAATTTAAAATTTATTAATAAATTTAAATTGCCTTTACTTATTATTGCTAAAACTCCAATTAAACATAATACTAATCCAGTAATTCTTGAAAAATTAATTTTATCATTAAAAAACATCACAGATAAAATAATTATAAAAATTGGTGAAGAGGTATAAATGATTCCCATGTTTGCCATTGTTGTGGACATGCCAGCAATAAATGGAAATGCTCCGCATACCCCACACCCCATAGAACCAAGAAAAAATAGTTTCCAAAATTCTTTATTGAAGGATTTTTTATTTTTTATAATTTCATTATAAAAAAAAGGCAGCAATAATAAAAAAACTGTTAACCATCTCCAAAAAGCTAAAGAAATTGGTGGAACATATTCTACTCCTCCACGAGCAACAATAATATTTGTTGCCATAAAAACTGGCTGTACGAATAATAATATATATGGAAAATAATTCTTATTTCTTGTCACCGAAGGCTTCATAGAACATCATTACGATCACGATGCCCATTAGGATATAAACTGGAAATACATCCTTAAAGCCTATCATCATTGATCTAGTTAATGTCGTCGCAAGACCAATTAAGAAAAAGGTGCACAACGCAACTCCAATAATAGTAGTAATTTTATCCTTCATCTTTACAATTTTTTTCTAGCCAATTAGCGGTACCCAAAAACCTTAAATCATCAAGCTTATCACCAACTAATTGGAGTCCTAATGGTAGGTCATTTTCTCCAGTAAGTAAAGGTAGTGAAATTGCTGGCAAACCTAGATATGTCCAAACTTTTTGGAAATCTGCGCTGCCAGTCGATTTTAATCCTTTGTCTGCTACTCCACTTGAAGAAGGAGTAATAATTCCATGATAATCTTCAAATACTTCCTTGTATGACTCATAGCTTTGTTTCATGAAGTCAATTGCATCAGCATATTCTTTACCTGAATACTTCAATCCTCTTGTGATTGCGTCTCTTAGTTCTTTAGAAAGTTTTGTTTTATCTTTTTTATAATAAACCTGCATATTGTTTGCCATATCAACTTCATGGATTATTTGATGGTACTTTGGAATATCTTCAAAATAAGACGGGGTATCAAAAATTTCTATATTTTTTTTAAAATTTTTTATTACAAACTCAAATGCTTGTTGAGATTTTTTGTTAATATTTTTCCATTTATTAGTTTTGTAGAAAATAAATTTAGGTTCAAACGCAGGTCCTTCATCACAAACTTCGAGCATCTTATCAGCTGAAAAATGTATGGTAGAAGCATCATATAAATCTTTCTTGATCAATATTTTTGCTAGTAAAGCAACGTCTTTAACAGTTTTACCAAATACGCCCATTGTATCGAGTTTATCTGAAACTTTTAACACTCCATTTCTAGATATTAAACCGTAAGAAGGTTTATAGCCAACAACTCCACAATATGATGCTGGTCTAATAATTGATCCGCCCGTTTGTGATCCAATAGATAAATGTGCCATATGTGAAGCTATTACTGCAGCCGACCCACTAGACGACCCGCCTGGAGTTCTAGAGTAGTCATGAGGATTTTTTGTTTTACAGGGGTGAATGTAAGCAAGTTCTGCTGTTGTAGTTTTTCCCATTATAATCGCCCCTGAATTCTTAAGTAAGTTAACTATTTCAGAGTCTTGTGAACTAGACATTTTTTTTCTAAAGACTGTTCCACATTCTGTGGGCATATCGTACGTACCAATGATATCTTTAACAGCAATAGGCATACCGTGAAGAGGTCCTAAAGGTTTGCCTGATTTTCTGTAAGTATCTGCCTCCTCAGCTTTCTCTAATAAAAGTTTTTTATCGAGATGAGCCCAGGCTTGTATATCTTTTTCAAATTTTTTAATTCTTTCTAAATATTTATTACAAAGTTCAACGGATGAAATTTCTCCAGATTGAAGTTTAGATACTAATTCATTAGCAGTTAAAGTAGAGACATCTATCATTTTATATTTAGTTAGCGAATAAAGTATCTGGCAACCAAAGGGCTATACCTGGAAACATATACATTAATACCATCGCAAAAATTACTATTCCTAAGAAAGGCATTATCCCTCTAAATATCTCCATTAATTCAACATTCTTGCTTTGCACTCCCTTTAAATAATATGCGGACATAGCCATGGGGGGTGTTAAAAAAGATGTCTGCAAGTTTAAAGCAATTAACATTGCAAAAAAGTAAGGATTAACCTCAAAAAAAGCAACCAAAGGTAAGAATATTGGGACAAATATGATTAATATTTCAGTCCATTCTAAAGGCCAACCTAGTAAAAAAATAATTATTTGAGTTATAACTAAAAATTGCCAGGGCTGTAGGTTCATTGATTTAAAAAAATGTTCAAAAACTTCATGACCGCCCAGATAAGAAAACACTGAAGCAAAAGTCCAGGATCCAATAAATAACCACATTATCATCGCAGTGGTTTTAGCTGTTAAAAAAACTGACTCTTTAAAATTTTTCCATTTAAGCGTTTTATAAAAATATGAAAGCACTAAAGCTCCAAATGCTCCGACAGCTGCTGCTTCAGCTGGTGTTGCTAATCCGCCCAAAATAGTTCCTAAAACTAACATTATCAAAGAGAACAAAGGTAAGAATGAAACGATTACTTCTTTTATTATTACAGATCTTGGCGGAATATCCTCTTTAGGAGGCTTTGGTGCAATTGATGGATTAAAATAAGCCAAAGTAATTGCATACATTATATATAAGCCCGCAAGTAGTAATCCCGGAAAAATTGCTGCAGCAAATAACCTTAGCGGAGACAATTGTGCAATAACTGAGTAAACGATTAACATAATGCTTGGTGGTATTAAAATTCCTAAACATCCTCCAGAACATATTACCCCTGATGCAAATTTCTTATCATAACCTGCTTTGACCATTGCTGGCCATGCTAATAAGCCCATTAAAGTTACTACCGCACCTATAATCCCTGTTGCTGTAGAAAATAATGTACAAGTTATAAGAGCAGCGACAGCCATAGAAGCTGGCAATCCGTGTGAAGCTAATCTAATTGCAAAAAATAATCTTGAAACTATTCCTGCTCTTTCAACTAGGTATCCCATAAATAAAAATAAGGGGACAGCTGTTAATACTGTATTATCCATTACTGTATATGTGTTTTGTACAAACAATTGAAATATCCTATTATCTAAAAGATGTTCCATTCTAGTTGGATCAAAGTAAGCGTAGTAACCAAATCCAACTCCCATCGCCATTAATGTAAATGCAATTGGGAAACCAAGTAAAACAGCAAACAGGAATATTCCCATCATCAAGATTGCAATTTCTGGATTAGTTAAACTAAATAACATCTTTTTGATCCTCGTCTTGTGAAGTTCTCATTAATATTTTTTCTGTTTCTTCAGCCACAACCATTCTAGCTGGCCAATGACCTGTTTGAATACATATAATTGATCTAAAAACTTCGCTGATACCTTGAATTGTTAGTAAAATGCCGGCTGCTGGTATTAAAGATTTTGCCATATAAATTTGTATTTGTGCTGGACTATTCCAACTTGTTTCTTTAATTTTCCAAGCTAAAGAAGCGTATTCATAACCGTAAAATGTTAATGCAAGTACACCTGGGAAAAAAAATATAAAATATAAAACGAAGTCTATATAACCCTGCGTTCTAGGTTTAAATAATCTGTAAATTACATCTCCTCTTACGTGAGCTTCCGTAGATAATGTGTATGCGCCAGCCATCATAAAAATTGCTCCATACATTTGTAAACTAAAATCGAAATTCCAAAGAGTAGGTGCATTAAAAGCGTAAGCCATAACTACTTCATAGCAAGTTCCGCCCATTAAGATAACGATACACCATGAAAAAGCTTTTCCAACGGAAGTGCTTAGTGTATCTGCAAAATGTATAAACCCTCTCATAAGAAGTTTAAAATCTAGTCTAATTTTTTGATTTATTCCATAAAAAAAGGGGGCCAAATAACGCCCCCTTTCAATTTAATAAGTAAAAATTAAATTTTTACTTTGCCTATAGCACCGAATTCATTCTCGTAAGCCAACTTGTAATTAGGTTGGTTCATGAGTAAGTACTTCATAACTCTCTTAGCATAAGCTTTTTGTGAGTCTATGACCTTTTTAAAGAATGGATCTTTCTTATTGAAATCACCTATTACTTTATCCCAACCTTTTAATTGTTGAGCTAAGATCGCGTCAGACGTTTGATACACGTTTACTTTGTGCTGGTTCATCAATTTAGATAAGTCAGCAGAGTATCTCACTAATGCTTTAAAGTAGTTGTCTGTATTTGCAGCATAAGCAGCATTCTTTAGAATAGCCTGATGTTGAGGCGATAATCCATTGAATGTTTTCTTATTAACTGGAATTTCAAACATCTCTTGCGATTGGTGGAAGCTTCCTAAGTGATAATGCTTAGAAACATCTTGCATACCAAACTGAGAGTCTGATGTTGGGTTGTTAAACTCAGCAGCTTCAATTAAACCTGTCTTCATTGCAGGCTGAATTTCACCACCTGGTAATTGTCTTACAACCATTCCCATTGCTGTTAATACGTTAGTAGCTAGTCCCACTGTTCTGTACTTCATACCTTTTACATCAGATACTTTTGTAACGTTCTTTTTGAACCATCCAAAAGGCTGTGCAGGCATTGGCATATGGAAGAAACCAATATAATCGAAACCTACTTTTGCAAGTGTTTCATCATAAAGTTTTCTACCTCCACCATACTCCATCCATCCCATTACTTCTTGAGATGACATTCCGTATGACGGACCTGTACCGAATAGAGAAGCTGCTGGATTTTTTCCATACCAATAAGCTGTTACCCAGTGTCCCATATCAAGTACACCTGAACTTACTGCTTGTCCAATTTCCGAAGTCTTTACTACAGCTCCAACTGGCTGAAGATCAATTTTTAATTCACCTCCAGACATGTCGCTTACCATTTTTGCGTAGTCGCCAGCCATTTCAAAGAAAATGTTAGCGCCTGACGGCCAAGCCGCTTGCATCTTTAAAGTCTGAGGAGCACCTAATGCAATGTTTGGCATTGCAACAGTTGCTGCCGCTGCAGCACCCGTAGCTGCCGCTGCTTTAAAGAACTTACGTCTTGATGGAGTTTTTACTCCTTTTATTTTTTTTGACATATGTCCTCCGTTGTTAATTAACTTAAATATTTAAACATAAACTCATTTCAGAGTCTCCATATATTTTTAGAATTATTTTAAAGTAAATTTTTTAGATTCAATCTAAAGGTGTGCTAATTTACCTGATCTTGTGGCTTTTTCCCTAAAAAAAAATCTTCCAAATTTTTTGTAGCCCGGTAAGCCATGTCCCATCTCGTTCTTTTAGTCGCACTTCCTAAATGAGGTAACAAAAAAATATTTTTCAATTTTAAATATTCAGGATGGATCTTAGGTTCACCATTATAAACGTCTAATCCATATGCAAAAACTGTTCCATTTTTAATTGCCTCTACCATGGCGTCGTCATCGACAATATCTCCTCTAGCTGCGTTTCCAATTACTGTATTTTTTTTTAAATAACTTAGGGTCTCTTTATTTATTATTTTTGTAGTTTCAGGAGTGGCTGGACAATTCAAAGACAAAAACTCACTTTGTTCAAAAAGATCTTTAATAGTTTTATGATAGATTGCTCCATCCTCTAAATCTGGGGATAATTTAGATCTATTATGATAGTGAATTTCCATACCAAAAGCCTTTGCCCTTTTAGCAACAGCTCTACCTATTCTGCCCATGCCTAAAATACCTAACCTTTTATTAGACATTTGCTTGCCTAATAAAAAATCCCAAGACCATTTCCAGCTTTGTGTTTCTGCTGCTATTCTTCCTTCGTATGCCTTTCTTGAAGCACCTAATAAAAGTAAAATTTGAATATCTGCCGTTGCGTCAGTGAGAACATCCGGTGTGTTTGTTACAGTAATACCTTTTTCTTGAGCGGCTTTAATATCAATATTTCCAAAACCCACTGCACCATTAGCAATAATTTTTATAGAGTTTGATAGCTTAGATATTGTATCAGAATTGATTGGGTCTGTTACTGAACTTAAAATACCATCAAAATTTTTTGACCCCTCAATAATTTCTGCCGCTGAATAAATTTTGTCATCTGAATTAAGCTTCACGTCAAATAATTCTTTTAACTTTTCTTCGTTTTCCTTTAAAAGTTTTCGTGTAACAAATACCTTTTTCATAATTAAAGACTCTGTAATTTATTAGGTTTTGGTCCTCCAGTAAACCAGTCCAGAAGTTCTACAGTATGTATAATTGGTATCCTTGTGCCTGTAGAAATTTGTGTAATACATCCGATATTACCAGTTGAAATAAAATCGGGAGACATTTTTTCTATGTTCTTAACTTTATTTCTTAATAATGATTTTGCCATTTTTTGATGTAAAATATTATAAGTACCTGCTGAACCACAACATAAGTGACCTTCAGGAATTTCTAAAACTTCATTGCCAGTATTGGAAATTAATTCTTTAGGTTGGCTATGAATTTTTTGACCATGCTGCATAGAGCAAGCTGAATGATACGCTATCTTATATTTTTTTTCTTCACCGTTTTTAAAATTTAATTTCAGATTTTCATGCAGATACTCTGTTACATCTTTTGTAAGCTCAGAGATTTTTTTTGCCATCTTTTTAAGTTCTTTGTCATGTTTAAAAATATGACCATAATCTTTAAGAGTTGTTCCACATCCAGAAGTGTTGCTAATAATTGCATCAAGTCCATTAGATAAATATTCTTCGTGCCAACTCTTTATATTTTTCACAAATGAACTTTTGGCTAAATCTTTTTTTCCTAAATGATGATTTAGAGAACCACAGCATTCAATATCAGGCATTACAACTACTTCCACATCGTGTCTATTAAGTAATCTAATAGTTGATTCATTTATTTCAGGTGAAATAACTCTTTGCACACATCCTGTTAATAGAGCTACTCGAGATATTATTTTGCCACTTTGTGGCGTATAGACTTTTTGTATTTTCAATTTTTTTGAAGGTATCTTATCTGGCATCAACTTGAGTGAATTTTTAAAAAACTGAGGTAATAAAAAACTGAAAGGTTTTATGATTTTTGAAGCTATAGCTAACATTAAAAAGACCTTCGGCCTTGGAAGCACGAACGATAAAATGGATCTAAAAGTTCTATCTAAAAAAGGTCTTTTATATGTCTCCTCAACATAATTTCTTCCGTGATCTATTAGATGCATGTAATTCACTCCTGAAGGACAAGTAGTCATACATGAGTAACACGAAAGACAACTATCTATATGTTGAGCGATCTTCTTGTTTGCTGGTTTATTATTTTCAAGCATATCTTTTATTAAATAAATCCTTCCTCTAGGCCCTTCTAATTCATCACCATTTATTCCATAGGTAGGACACGTAGCATTACACATTCCACAATGAACACATTTTCTTACGATGCTCTCGCTCGATTTATTATCTTTATTTTCAAGTTGTTTATCTGAAAAAGATGTTTGCATTATATTCCTGAATACATTTTACCCGGGTTAAAAATTCTTTTTGGATCAAAACTTTTTTTAATTTTTTCTGATATTTTATACTTAATCGGATCAATAGTAAAAATATCTGCTGAAGCTTTCAAATCATCCTCAATCTTAATCAAAGTACAATAGCCGGAGTGTTCTTGAGCGATTCCCTTAATTTCTCTAAGTATTTTTAGATTTACTTGTTCTAATTCTAACCAGATCAGACTACCTCCCCAGTCCAAAAAGTAATTTGCGTCGAAGTTTTTAAGTTTTTGAATTACATTTAAAGTTTCGCTTACAGGAACAACAATTCTCAATAAATTACTTTTGCTATTTGAAAATACCTCTAAATTTTTTGTTTTATTCCAAAAAATATTTGTTTGTACTGACTCTAAAATAGAAAATTCATTCTCAAGAAGACTTAATTCTTTAATTAGTCGTTTAATCCTTTCGTCAACTGAATTTGATGGCCCTTCTATTCTAATTGCAGTCAAGGCACCTTTATGAGTTAAATCGTTAAACATAAAATTATTATCAAATTTTTCTGGGTAGAAAACACCTCCTGATGGATCTGTAGATGATGAAAGTGCAATTCCTAAATACTCTATAGCTTTTTTTAAATGAGGATTATTTATTATAAGAGTCTTACTACTATCAGGCTTAGGTAAAACTTTAACTGAAAGATCTGTTAAAACTGCTAGCGTACCAAATGACCCTGAAAGGAGTTTACATAAATCATATCCAGTTACATTTTTAACTACTGTTCCACCAGATTTTATAATTTCTCCTTTACCATTAACTCCTTGGAACCCTAACAAATGATCTCTGGCACTTCCAACTTTAAATCTTCGCGGACCTGCAAAGTTTGCTGAAACTACTCCACCGATAGTTCCTGCGTCGCTTAATCCTTTAAATAAGAATCCAAAATCAACTGGCTCAAATGCAAGCTGCTGATTATTTTTATCTAACTCAACAACAATATCATTAACAGGAGTTCCTGCCTTTACTTTTATATATAATTCCTCAGGTTTATATTCGATTATCCCGGAATACTTTGAAAGACTTAAAGTTTTTTCAGACTGAAAATTCCTTCCAATTTTTTTTTTTGATTTTGTACCGTTTATTTCTAGTGGGATATTTTTTTTGTAACAATCTTTAACAATCTCAACAATCTCTTCTCTGGTTGATGGATTAAAAGTGTTTTGATTAAAATCTTGGAATGTCTGGAAATTTTGTTTTTCCTCCATGAACATGAACCCTTCCTTCCTCAGCGCACTTTCTAAGAATTGGATATACCTTTCCAGGATTTAAAAGAGAATTAGGGTCTAGTGCAACTTTTATTGTAAGCTGTTGTTGAATATCTTTATCATTAAATGCTTCACACATTAATTCTCTTTTTTCAATTCCTACGCCATGTTCTCCAGTTAAAGCTCCACCGACTTTCACACAATACTTTAAAATATCAGCTCCAAATTCTTCACATTTTTTAAGTTCCTTAGGATCATTAGCGTCGAACATAATTAGAGGATGAAGATTTCCATCTCCTGCATGAAAAGCATTTGCTACGGGCAAATTATATTTTTTTGATAATCTTGTTATCTCGTTTAAAACTTCAGCTAATTTTCCTCTAGGTATAGATCCATCCATGCACATATAGTCAGGTGCTAAGACTCCACAAGCAGGAAAGGCTGCTTTTCTTCCCGCCCAAAATTTTAATCTTTCATCATTAGATTTACTTATTTTTAAACTTGAGGAATTATTTTTTTCTGCAATATTTTTTACTTTTTCTATATATGCATTGACTTCATGCTCTGTGCCATCAAACTCTACGATCATCATTCCCTCAGCATCCGTCGGATAACCAGCTTTAGAGTAATCATTAGTTGCTTTGGTTAAAGCTTTATCCATTATTTCCATGCCAGCCGGGATACATCCTTTAGCAATAATTTCTGCAACACAATTTCCAGCATCTTCAATTGTTGGAAATCCAATTAACGCTGCTTTTACAACTTCGGGCGTTCTTAAAATTTTTACTGTTACTTCTGTTATTACACCTAATAAACCTTCTGAGCCTGTCATTAATCCAAGAAAATCATAACCCTCCGCGTCCATAGCCTTGCCGCCAAATCTTGTTATTGTTCCATCCATAAGAACTACTTCGATGCCTAATAAATTATTTGTTGTTGCTCCATATTTTAAAGAGTGAACCCCACCTGAGTTTTCAGCGACGTTACCTCCAATTGAGCACGCTATTTGACTCGATGGATCTGGAGCATAATAAAAACCTTTATCTTGAACAGCTTGTGTAATGGCCAAATTAGTCACACACGGCTGAGTAACCACACATCTATTTTCATAATCTAATTCTAAAATTTTGTTGAATTTTCCCATTGCCAATAAAATACAATCTTCTAATGGCAACGATCCACCAGATAAACCAGTTCCCGCACCTCTAGGTACTACTTTTATTTTATTATCATTACAGTATTTTAAAATCTCACTTACCTCTTTCACTGTTTCAGGTAAAACAACAAGTAAAGGAGCTTGCTTGTATGCCGCCAAGGCATCAGTTTCGTAAGGCCTAATTTCATCGGTGTGTGACAGTACATTTTTTGGATCAATGATTTTTTCAATATCCGAAAGGATCTTATCTTTTTTAGATAAGATTGAACTGTCAACTTTTGGCATTTTTAAACTACTCATAGAATTACTTTATAATTTTAATTGTTTATGGTCAAAATACTTAAATAACCTACTTAAGCATTTTTCCTATTTTTTCGAGGGCTTTTTGAATGTTGTCTCTAGATGCGGCAAAACTGAACCTCACAAAATCTATAGAAGTTTTACCAAAAGCTGTACCTGGCACGATTGCTACTCCTGCTTCATGCATACATTTTTTTGAAAATTCCGATCCGTTCATTCCTGTTCCTTTTACATTTGGAAAAGCATAAAAAGCTCCACCAGGTAAACTACACGTTACGCCAGGTAAATCATTTAAACCTTTATGAATTAACTTACGTCTTTGATCAAACTTTTTCATCATTTCATGAATAGGGTCATCCGGACCGTCAAGTGCAGCTATACCAGCAAATTGTGATGGTGCATTTACACATGAGAAACTATTAATTGTTAATTTTGTAACATGCGGAATAAGTTTTTCAGGCCATACACTCCAACCCATTCTCCATCCAGTCATAGAGTAAGCTTTGCTCCATCCATCTAAGACAATTAATCTATCTTGTAGGTCTGGGTAGTTAAAAAACGTTGGCATTTCTTTACCGTCATAAATTTGTCGACTATAAATTTCATCACTTAAAATTGCTACATGCGGATACTTTTTTAATCCTTCTGCAAGAAAATCAATTTTAGATTTTTCAACAAAACTTCCAGTTGGGTTATTAGGATTGATTAAAACAAGTAGCCGAGTTTTATCTGTGATTAGAGATAAAATTTTTTCTGGATCAAATTTTAAATCTTTGTCTTCTGTTAAATCATAGGGCACGGGCTTTGAACCAGTGTAATTAATCATAGACTCATAAATTGGAAAACCTGGTGTAGGGTGAATTATTTCTGCGCCCGGTTCACCAATCATTGAAATGGCAAAATACATTGTTGGCTTTCCACCTGGCATTATCATTACTCTTTCAGGACTAATATCTTTTTTATAAAGTGATTTAATTTTTCTTGATACAGCCTCTCTGCATTCTAAAATTCCATTAGCTAAAACATATCCGTGATGACCATCATCAATTGCTTTTTTTGCTGCCTCAACTACGTGCTTAGGAGATTTAAAATCAGGCTGTCCTAAACCTAAATGGATCATTTCTTTGCCTTGAGCTTCGAGTTTTTTAGCTTCAGCTAAAATACTAAATGCAGACTCAGTTCCCAATCTTTCCAAGTTTTTTGCTAATTTCATAATTATATTATTATAAATTTTTTAAACGACTGTTACAATCTTATACATTGCATTACCGATATGCAATTTTAGATTTATTTAATTCTTTAATAGTTTTGCATCCTAAAAGAATCATATCTCTTCTAAGTTCTTCTCTCATTCGTTTTAAAACTTGTTCGACTCCAGCTTGACCGCCAGCACCTAATCCAAATAAAAAACCTTTTCCAAAACTACATGCTGTAGCTCCTAAAGATAGAGCTTTTAAAACATGCGTCCCCCTTCTTATTCCACCGTCCAATATTATTTCTAATTTGTCACCAACAGCATCTTTGATTGACGGCAACTGATCAAACGGAGATCTTGATCCATCAAGTTGCCTGCCTCCATGATTAGAAAGTAGAATGGCTGAAGCACCAATATCAACAGCTCGCTTAGCGTCCTCTACTGACATTAGACCTTTTATGGCAAATGGACCGCCCCATCTTTTGATACAATATTCCGCATCTTTCCAACTCATTGCAGGATCATATTGTTCGTTAATATATTCCATAACATTCGTAGCTATACTGGTTCCTTTTTTTGTAAAAGATTTAACATTAGCCATCTCAAATTTTTTGTGGGTTAAATAATTAAACGTCCACTTTGGCCGCTTCATAAAACCTAAAATACTTTTTATATTTAGTTTGGGTGGTGTTGCAAATCCCCAATAGTGATCTCTTTCTCGATTACCGGCAGTTACTGTATCAACTGTAAGGCACATTGATTTAAAACCAGAGCTTTTACATCTATCAATTAAGTTATCGGTAAGTCCTTTTAATTTATGAATATATATTTGAAACATTTTTGGTCCACCTGAAATATTTGATATTTCTTCTATTGAAGAATTTGCCATTGTAGACATGCTATAAAAAGTTCCAAATTTTTCCGCTGCTTTGGCGCTAGCTCTGTCACCTTCATGGTGAAAAAGTCTTTGCATTGCAACCGGAGATAAAAATAATGGCATATCTATTTTTTGACCAAAAACATTTGTTGAAAGATCTGGTTCTCCAACACTTGCTAAAATATTAGGCACTAAATCACATTTTAAAAATGATTCTGTATTTCGTTTTAAAGTAGTCTCATCATCAGAGCCTCCATCTATATAATGAAAAATTGGGGCTGGTAAATTTTTTTTTGCTAATCTTCTAAAATCTTCAAAGTTATAGCAATCATCAAGACTCATTATAATTAAAAGTTTTTTGAAAAAGTAATTTGCTGATTATCTGTTCCTGGATTAGTCTCACCCCAGTCATTATTAGAAATATGACTATAACTATAGCTTAACTTAGAATTTTCAAAAATATCAAACCCTACCTTCACTTCACTTTTAAACTCTAATACGCTTCCTAAATCTTTGCCATCTCCTTTTTCATAATAACCTGGAGCGAAACTCGGCAAAATCTTTAATGGACCAATTCCGTATTGTCCTTCTATCCCTGTGTAAAGATAAACTGAACTGTTTCCTGTCATAAAAGCTCCAGTAACAGGTTTAAATTTTCCTAGAAAAGTATCCCTAAACAAGTTTGGATTTTTGTGTTCTATTCCAAGTAAAGTGGTTTTATCGTCTCCCTCTTTATCTATTACATCAAAAGTACCACTGTAAAATGATATGTCTGCATCTCCTTGTTCTGCTTGTGCATGAACAAAAATGAAGAAAGTAGATAATAAACTTATTAGTATTTTCAATTTCATTTAAAAAAAATACAACTAAATGTTTAATATGTACAGTTTCCTTTAAAGCTTTATTGCCTCTTTTTTAAAAAAGAAAAAATGAAAAAACCGCCAAATATTAAGACAATATAAGGCAAAATCCATAACAAAGAATTTTGAGTATTAAATTGAGGCTTAAACACAATCCAGTCTCCATATTTATCAGACATAAATTCATAAATTTCATCTTCTGTTTTGCCCTCATCAATTAAATCTTTCACGACTAATTTTATGGTCTGCGCAAAATCAGAATTTGAATCAGATATAGATTGACCCTGACAAACTAGACAGCGTAAATTTTTATGAATTAAATTTGGATCAACAGTTTTTTCTGCTGCAAAAGAAAATTTGGAAAAAAAAATAAATAATAATAAAAGTAAATTTAATTTCATAATTACTCTATAATTTTGATAATATTATCATAATCATCTACTGATAACGGTCCTACAAATTTTTGTATAATCGTTAATTCTTTATTTATTAATATACTCTCTGGAATTCCATAAATACCAAATTTCACTGAATGTTTACCATTTTTGTCCTTCGCTAATAAATCATAAGGATTACCTAACTCACTTAAAAAAGTTTTAGCTTGGGGCTCTTTATCCTTAAAATTGATACCTAGTAACATTAAATTTTTTTTTTGGGACAATTTCATTAGTATAGGATGTTCAATTTTACAAGGAGCACACCAAGATGCCCAAAAGTTTATTAGCGTATAATTATTTTTTTTTATGTCATCTCTTGTATAGAAATTTGAATTATCAAAAGAAATAATTTTAAATTCAGGCGTCTTCTTATTTATTAAACTTGAGGTATTATAATTTGTGTCTCTTGTTAGACTTATATAAAATATACCTATTACAAATAAGAAAATGAATAAAATTATTATCTTAATTATTTTTTGCATTATTAAATAGTCTTATAGAGCCACCAACAACAATCATAATTACCGAAATCCAAATCCAAACCATTAATGGTTTTTTTTGAAATTTAATATTATAATAATCTGATCTATCAATATTACTCATGGTTATATAATAATCTTTTATTAAACTGGTTTTAATAGCTGCTTCATAAGTTAAAGTTTTGGGCTTATCGTAAATTCTTATTTCTGGATTCAAAATATTAGTTTGATTTGAATTTATATTTTTTATTTCTAATTTTCCTATAACCGCCTGATAATTTTTATAATTTTTTAAGTCTAAATTCTGTAACTGAATAGAATAATTTTCAAAGTTTTTTGTTTCTCCCAATTTAATATTATAATCTTTTTCCACTGAGAAAATATCATTCAATCCAATGAATAATACTAAAAAGCCAAAAGACGTATGTGAAATAATTCTGGCAAAATCTAATTTATTTTTTTTAAGAGCTTTTGCTATATCCATCAAAGAAGAAATAATCAAAAATAGAGAGCTGATAATAATAAAATTAGATAAAAGGGAATAACTTTTAAAGAAAAATATTATTGCAAAATTTAAACCAATCGCGCCAATAAGTATAAGAAAATAAATTTTAATGTTTTCAAATTTGTTTTTTATCCATTTTGCTTTAGGTCCTAAAGCCATAAATAAAAGGAATATAACAACTACCGGAAATATAATTGCATTGTAAAAAGGTGGGCCTACCGAAATTTTATTATCTGTTAAAGCATCAGTAAAAATTGGGTAAATAGTTCCTAGCAAAACGGTAATTAAGTAAAACATCATAAACCAATTATTAACTAAAATGAATGTTTCTTTGCTGTTCCGATTTAAATCATAATTCTCTTTTTTATACTTTTGAAAGAGAAGAAAAATAGATCCAAATATCATTAAACTTAAAAATATTAATATATAAATCCCCCTAGTTGGATCGCTCGCAAATGTATGAACAGAATTTAAAATACCAGATCTTACTAAAAAGGTTCCTGTAACACTTAAAATAAAAGTAATTAAACAGAGAATTATTACCCAGAAATAAAATAAATTTCTTTTTTCGAAAACAATTAATGAATGAAATAAAGCTGTCATGGCAAACCAAGGTAGCAAAGAGGCATTTTCTACTGGATCCCAAAACCAAAAGCCTCCCCAGCCTAATTCATAGTAAGCCCATATAGAACCAACAAGAATTCCAAGTGTTTGAAAACACCAAGATATTAAAACCCAATTTTTAATAGAAAGAGAAAATGATTTTTCTGAATAATTAGTAATTAGCGATGCTATTGCTGCTGAAAAATAAATGGATGCACCAACAAAACCTACATAAAGAAGTGGAGGATGGATAGCTAAAGCGGGATCTTGTAATATTGGATTCAAACCTAAACCTTCTGATGGAATAGGAGAAATTTTACTAAAAGGATTTGAATTGAAAAGAATAAAAAAAAGGAAACCAAGGATTAGTATGTTTTGAATTATTAAAGTTAAAAGTCTAAATTTTTTTGGATGATTTTTGTTATAAACTAAAAATAAAAAAGAAAATATTGATAGAATGATGGCCCAAAGCAATAAACTTCCTTCATGATTTCCCCATGTTCCTGCAATCTTATAAAATATAGGCTTTAAAGAATGCGAGTTTTGGTAAACAGTGATTAAAGAAAAATCTGAGATAATAAAAGCAGCTATCAAAACAAAAAAGCAAATAATTATTGAGGTACTCTGTATTAAACTTAGTTGATAAATTTTTTTATCTATAACTTCAGATATTTTTAGATTTCTGTTAGCAGTATAAATAATACTTAAACAAAAGATTACATTCAAAAATAATATTATATTTCCAAGATTACTTAACATTTTTTTTCATCATATTTTTTAATTCTGGAGGCATATAATTTTCATCATGTTTTGCTAAAATTCTGTCAGCTATAAAAAAAGTCTTATCTTGCAATTTACCTTCGGCGACAACACCTTTTTCCTCTGAAAATAAATTTGGAACTGTACCGCTAAAGCTAATATTAAGCTCATTTTCAAAATCAGTTATTGTAAACTTTATTTCTTCTTCTTTAATTATTAATGAATTTTTTTTTACCATTCCACCTACTCTAATTTTTTTATCAAAATTAATATTTTGATTATTTTTTATATCTGTAGGAGATTTAAAATATAGAATATTTTTGTTTAATGACTGAAGTATAAAAAAAATTCCTGTTACTGATACTAGTAACGTTATGACTAAGAGTGATGCTCTTTTTTTTACTTTTTTTGGAAGCATTAAATGCTTTATATAATTTTGCTAGATGAGGATAAAACTTGCGAAGCTATTTTTGAATTCTCGATTACTATTTTTTTTCGCTCAGATGAAAGCTCGTTAATCTCTTTCGCAAAATCTCTTTCGTACTTTTTAAGAGTTTTGAGTGTTTTGTAGTAAAGCAATCCACACGCAATAAAAGTAATTGCAAAAGATCCCCATACAAATAAACCGTAACCATTCATTAATAAAAAATTTTGTATCATAATCTTTTCAAGTTTTTTTTCTTTATTCTAATGATTTCTGTCTTGTATTTCATTAGAAAAATTAGCGCACAATACAATATTAATACAAAAAACATTAACAATAATGGCATTAACATAGAAGAATGAATTGAGCTCTCTCCACTTAACTTAATACTTGCAGGTTGATGGAGTGTATTCCACCAATCCACGGAGTACTTAATTATAGGAATATTGATTAAACCTATTATTGCAATAATACTAGAAATTTTGTTTGCTTTGTTTTCATCTGAAATAAATTTGTGAGTTGAGATAAATCCAATATAAAAAAGAGCAAGGATCGACATTGATGTTATTCGAGCATCCCAAACCCACCATGTTCCCCATGTTGGTTGGCCCCAAATAGAGCCTGTAACTAATGCCAAGCATGTGAACATAAGACCTATTGGAGCAATACTTTTAGTTATTAATTTTATATTTTTAATTTTAAAAATAAAATGTGCAATAGATAGTATTGCAATTGAAGAAAAAGAAGCTAAACCAATCCATGCTGAAGGAACATGTACATACATTATTCTTACACTGTCTCCCTGCAAATAATCAGGCGGAGAAAAAATTAAAGCAAAGGAAAGTGCAGTTAACAGTAAAATAAAAAAAATTGAATTAACAAATCCAATTAATTTCTCAATCCAATAAAATATATTGCTTAGGTTTAAAATTTTAAACATAAGACTTTAACTACTATAATATTTTTTTTATGTGAAGTTATATTATGCGCCCAACTGAGAATTAGGAGGGAGTATAACTAAAGAAGTTTATCCTCAATTGGGCTGAAACATAAAAATTATATAGATTCTCTGTGTCTGAGTTTTGAATAAAAATTGTTAAATTTTAGGCAGTAAATATTAGTTGGATATTTTGTGGTAACTTGAGCCTTTTTTTCCTGAAAAGATCTCTTCTATAAGCGGGTGCTTAACTGGTTCTTTTGATTGGTCCAAAAGGAGGTTTTGTTCTGAAACATATGCTTCATAAGTTACGTCGTTACTCTCAGCCAACAAATGATAAAAAGGTTGATCTTTTCTTGGTCTTACTTCCTTTGGGATAGACTGATACCATTCCTCTGAATTGTTAAATTCAAAATCAACATCATAAATTACACCTCTAAAATCAAAGTGTCTGTGTTTAACTACTTCACCGATCGAAAATTTAGCTGTATTATTTGCGCCCATAACAAATAGTTAATAATTTTTATGCAGAAATCAATATCTAATTTAATAAAATTTTAATATATGCTAAAAACTATTTGTGAATAAGTCGTTTTTAAAATTTATTACAGACTTTGGTCCCCTACTAATCTTTTTTACTATTTACTATAAAAGCGGCAACAACCTTAGTGCAGCAATTCCTCCATTGATAATTTCTACATTGGTTGCAGTTGCAATAATTTATTTTGTTGAAAAAAAAGTTCCTTTTGTGCCGTTGATTGGAGCTATAGTTATTTCATTGTTTGGTGGATTAACATTATATTTTGATAATCCTATTTTTATCTACATGAAGCCTACAATAGTTAATCTAATATTTGCAGTTATTCTTCTGGTAAGTAAATCCTTCTTTGATAAAAATTTTTTAAAATTATTTTTGCAAACAGCTTTTCAATTAAATGAAGAAGGGTGGGGAAAACTTAATGCAAGATGGGCTTATTTTTTTATATTTTTAGCTTTTTTAAATGAAGTTGTATGGCGAACTCAACCAGAGACAACTTGGGTTAACTTCAAAGTTTGGGGTATGTTGCCAATTACAATAATATTTACTGCAATGCAGTTACCTTTAATTAATAAATATAAATTATGAATAAGATAAGATTAATCATAAATAATGAAAGCCATAAAAAATATAAAGAGAAATTTTTTATAAAAAAAGAATTACAAAGTATTTTAAATTTATATGCAAAAATGGTCTCTAACGGTTCCTGGAAGGATTATTCTTTTACTTCTGGAATTAAAGAAGTTTCATTCAATGTTTATCAAAGAACATCTGAAAAACCTGTTCTAAGAATTTTAAAAAATCTTAAACCTAAATACTTTAATGAAAAATATTTAATCAAAGATAAAAACGGAGCTATTCTAAAAAAATCTGAAAATTTGAGTCAGCTAATAGATAAAACTAGTTGGAATAAATTAAGATTAGTAAAATAATTATCTTCTCTGACCAAAAAGTCTTAAAAGCATAATAAATAGATTTATAAAGTCTAAGTATAATGTAAGGGCACCCATGACAGCTTTTTTACCCATCAGTTCTCCACTGTCACTTACTAAATACATGTTTTTTATTTTTTGAGTGTCATAAGCTGTTAATCCTACGAAAACTAATACACCAATTATAGAAATTACAAAGTACATCATTGAAGATTTCATAAAAATGTTTACCAACGATGCAATTATAATTCCGAAAAGACCCATCATTAAAAAAGATCCTAACTTAGTTAAATCTCTTTTAGTTGTGTAACCATAAATACTCATTGCACCAAATGTTCCGGCAGTTATGAAGAAAACTCTAGTTATACTTGTTCCAGTGTACATTAAAAATATTGATGAAAGCGAAGCTCCCATTAATGCTGCAAAAACCCAAAAAGTAGTTTGCGCTTTTGCTGCAGACATTTTTGCAATTCCAAAACTCATGTAAAAAACTACTGCCAGGGGAGCTAGCATGATCACCCATTTTAGTCCCGAAGCATAAATTGCATTTCCAAAATTTGTTAATCCTATGATCTGTCCTTCGTTTGAAGTTACAATAGCCATTTTAAAAAAAGCTAAAGCAATTAAACCAGTCAATAAAACACCAGAAGCCATATAGTTATAAACTTTAAGCATGTAAGAGCGTAGGCCCTGATCTATAATTGCTTCGGAAGCTGATGATTTTACAGCTGATGTTTGTTTGTTAAATTCCATGCTTTATATATATGTTTTTTTAAAAACTTTTCAATAGTCAAAAATTGACCTAAAAATGAGCAAAAAATATTAATTTTATGAAATTTAGAAAACTTGGTACTACAGATATTGATGTGAGTTTAATTTGCCTTGGCACAATGACATGGGGAACTCAAAATACCGAAAAAGATGCCTTTGAACAAATGGACTATGCAGTATCTCAGGGAATAAATTTTTTTGATACTGCAGAAATTTACTCTGTTCCCCCAACTTCTGATTCTTATGGCAAAACAGAAGCGATGATTGGCAATTGGCTCGAAAAAAGAAAAAATAGAGATAAGATCATTTTAGCTTCAAAAGTTGCTGGACCAGGATGTGACTGGATAAGAGGTGGTGGTAATAATTTTGAAGAAAAGAAAATTGGTGAAGCAATTGATGGCAGTTTAAAAAGATTAAAAACTGATTATATTGATCTTTATCAATTACATTGGCCTGAGCGTTCTACAAATTTTTTTGGAAGAAGAGACTATCTATTTAATAATAAAGAAGGAAACTGGAATAGTTTTGAAAGTATACTTGAAGCTCTAAAAAAATATATAAAAAGTGGAAAAATTAGACACATCGGTATGTCTAATGAAACGCCATATGGATTATCTAGATATCTGGAAATTTCAAAAAATAAAGGTGCTCCAAGGATGATGTCAGTGCAAAATCCATATAACTTAGTGAACAGAACTTACGAAATAGGTATGTCAGAAATTTCTATTAGGGAGAAATGTGGCTTACTTGTTTATTATCCTCTTGCTGCAGGGGGATTATCTGGCAAATACAGAGAGGGTAAAATGCCCAAAAACTCTAGAATGGCACTTTTCAAAGGTTGGGAGAGACATTTAAATCCTTTAGCAATGAAAGCTTACGATGAATATTTTAAACTTGCTAAAGATTTAAATTTAACAATGGTTCAGCTAGCTCAATCCTTTGTTAACTCTCGACCATTCGTAACAAGCAATATTATTGGAGCAACAACAATGGATCAGCTTAAAGAAAATGTTGAAAGTATAAATATAGAGTTTACGGATGAAATGATAGATAGAGTTAATGAAATTCATAACAACAACCCTAATCCATCACCTTAATAGATCGTTGAAATCAAATTAATTTAGTATAAAAACGAACTATGGTGATCAAAAAAATTTTTATTTTAATTATTTTTATAGTCTTTTCTTTTAATGCTTTCGCAAATACACCGAGGTCAACTGGTAAATATAAAAATTGGGAAAGTTTTGTTGCGGAAACAGAAAAGGGTAAAATATGTTTTGCTCAAACAGTTCCCACAAAAAGAGCTCCGGGTGCAATTAAGAGGGATCAATCAAAGTTATTTGTGACTTTCAGGCCTAGTGAGAATATTAAAGACGAAATAAGCATTACAAGTGGCCATGATTATAAAAGCTCTACTGTTACTGCTAGCTCAGGAAAAAAAAGATATTCATTTTTTTCTCAAAAAAATTTCGCTTGGCTGTTAGATAATCAAGAAGAAAAAAAATTTATAAAATTAATGAAAAAAGCAACGAATCTTATAGTTAAGGCTAGAACAACAAAAGGCGCGGAAACTACTGATCATTATTCAATGATGGGATTTACAAAGGCGTATAATACTGCAAAAAAAACCTGCGGCTAGATGAAAAAAATTGTATTAGCCTACTCTGGTGGATTAGATACTTCAATTATTTTAAGATGGTTACAAGAAAATTTTAAAGCAGAAATAATTGCCTACACTTCGGATATAGGCCAGGAAATTGACAGAAAAAAAATCATAACTAATGCGAAACGACTAGGAGTAAAAAATATAATAATCGAAGATTTAAAAAATATCTTTGTAAAAGATTATGTTTTTCCAATGATAAGAGCGCATGCTGTTTATGAGGGTGTCTATTTACTTGGTACTTCAATAGCCAGACCTTTGATTGCAAAAAGACAAATAGCAATAGCAAAAAAATTTAATGCATATGCTGTATCACACGGAGCTACAGGTAAAGGAAATGATCAGGTAAGATTTGAACTTGGTTATGCTTTTTTTGGCAGAGGAAAAATAAGAACAATTGCACCATGGAGAGAGTGGAAATTGCAATCAAGGGCGGACTTAATTAAATATGCAAAAAAAAATAATATTCCAATTCCAAAAGATAAAAAAGGCGCACCACCTTTCTCTATAGATGATAATATTTTTCACACCTCTACGGAAGGCAAGGTCCTAGAAAATCCTAAAAATTCTGCGCCAGAATTTATTTTTCAAAGAACTGTTTCACCAGAAAAAGCTCCAAATAAAAAAACAAAAGTAAAAATTACTTTTAAGAACAGTGATCCAATTGCTGTAAATGGAAAAAGATTAAGACCTGATAAACTTTTAAATAAATTAAATTTCCTTGCTGGAAAAAATGGTATTGGAAGAGTAGATCTTGTTGAAAATAGATTTATTGGTATTAAGTCAAGAGGGGTTTATGAAACTCCAGGCGGAACTTTATTATATGCAGCTCATAGAGCAATCGAGTCTGTTACTTTAGATAAAAAAACAGCTCACGATAAAGAGAGGATAATGCCTGAATATGCTGAGCTAGTTTACAATGGATATTGGTTTTCAAAAAAAAGGATTAAGCTTCAAAAAATAATTGATAAAAAAAGAAATAAAGTATCAGGAGATATTGTCCTAAGTTTATACAAAGGTAATATTACTATTGTGTCTAGGAGAACAAAAAATAAAGCTTACTCAATGAAAAAGGTTTCTTTCGAAGAAAATAAAACATTTAATAAATCTAAAGTTGAAAACTTTATTAAATTTCATTCTAAACAGTTAAATAAAGCCTAAATTTCTGATAAACTATTATTATGAATAAAACGATTCGAAATATTCAGCTTACAGCTGTACTTGTGGTTTTAATTTCAACTGTAATTGCATTTTTTCTCGAAATAAAAGAAATGTATGTTAATCAAAACATAACTTTAGCAGATTTGCTTTTAATGTTCATTTATATTGAAGTCATCGGATTGGTTAAATCTTATTGGGAAACAAGAGCAGTAAGAATTACATATCCTTTAGTTATTGCTATCACGGCTTTAGCACGTTTTATTATTCTTCAGGATAAAGAAAGTGATCCTGCGAATTTGATTTACATATCTGTTGCAATATTAATTGTCGCTTTAGCGACTGTAATAATTAGATTTAGAAATAGTAAATATTTAAAAATTGATAAATCAAAATCTAGCGAGCTTTAAAACAATCTAAGGTATTTTTTAATAAACACGCAATAGTCATAGGACCTACACCGCCAGGCACAGGTGTTATAGCTTTAGATTTTTCTTTTACAGTATCAAAATCAACGTCCCCAACAATCTTATCTCCAACTTTATTTATTCCTACATCAATAACTATTGAGTTTTTTTTTACCCAATCTGCTTTTACTAGTTTAGCCACTCCAACTGCAGCAACTAGGATGTCAGCTTTTAAACACTCTTGTTTTAAATCTTTTGTTTTTGAATGAACAGTAGTAACTGTACAATTTTCTTTTAAAAGTAATTGAGCCATAGGTTTACCATTCAAATTTGATCTGCCAATTATAACCGCGTGTTTTCCCGATAAATTTTTTTCAACTTTTTTAATTAAATATAAACATCCCAAAGGCGTACATGGAACTAATGCATTAAAACCAGATGAAAGGTTGCCAACATTCATAGGGTGAAATCCATCTACATCTTTCTTAGGACTTACTGCGTTAATTATTTTTTCCTTATTAATCTGAGTAGGCAAAGGTAGTTGAACTAGAATTCCAGATACATCGTTATCATTATTTAGATCTTCAATTTTTTTTAGAACTTCTTTTTCTGTTACATCTTTCGAGTATCTAATAACATTAGAATTTATACCGACCTCTTTGGCGCTTTTTTCTTTATTCTTAACGTAAATCTGGCTTGGTGCAAAATCACCAATTAATATGACGGCTAATCCAGGAACTTTATTATTTTTAGATTTTAAAGACTCAATTTCTTTTTTAATTTCTTGTCTTAAAATTTCAGCTTCTTTTTTTCCATCGATAATCATCATTAAAATAAATTTGGGGCAAACATTTCAAAAATAAAATTTCTTAAAAACATTAGCGCTAAAATTAATATTACTGGAGAAATATCTATCGAACCTAAATTGGGTAGAAACCGTCTTATATAATTTAGAGCTGGTGCTGTTAACCTGTAAGAGAAATCTAGAACTGAATAAACAAACCTGTTTCCGGTGTTTAAGATGTTAAAAGCAACTAACCAGCTTATAACTGCGTTAATGATCAGTATCCATATATAAAGAGTAATTACATTATCAAACAATATTAAAACTGATTTCATTAATTTTTCTCCACATAAACTGATGTGCTTGGGAACGCAAATGAAGCTTTATTTTTTTCTACAATGTTTTTAATCTCTAAAGCCAAAGTATCTTTTACGTTTAGCCATTCTTGAAAGTACTTAGTTTTTGTAAAACAAATTAGCCTGATATCTATTGAGCTTGCAGCAAATTGATCTATTTTAACTGACAACAAAGTGTCTTCAGATTTAATGAAGTCATCACTTTTTTTAATATAGTCTTCAATTTCTTTCTTAATATTTTTTAATTGTTCGCTAGTGGTTCGATATTCCAAACCAATCATCCAATTAATTCTTCTATTTGTTGTTTGAGTATTATTTATTACCGCATTTTCAGCAAATTGAAAATTTGGAATTGTTGCCAGAGATTTATCAAACCTTCTTACTACAGTTGATCTAAAGCCGATACTTTCTACGGTTCCTTCTATAACTCCTTCTACGTAAATCCAGTCGCCAACTTGAAATCTTCTTTCCACTAAAACTAGAATTCCTGAAATTAAGTTTTTAAATAAATCCTGAGCGCCTAATGCGACTGCTACACCAAATAGACCTAAACCAGCGATGATTGGACCAATTTTTATACCCCAAAGTTCAAGAACAGCTGCGGCTCCTAAAATAAAAATTAAAACTTTTATAGCTTTTATAATCCAATTGATTAAATCTTTTGAAAGCAAACCTCCGACTGATTTAATAACCACTGATAAAGGTCCAATAACTTGATGAAATGTCCAAAATATTAAAATAGTTATTAAAGATCGATTAATGGTCTCTAAAAATTCAGCTGCTTGAGTTTCGACAGTTAAATAACTTGTGGAAACAAAAAATCCTAGAACCACTGGGAAGAACTTTGCTGGTCCTTCCATCGAAAAAACAAGAGAGTTATCAAAATTATTTGTAGATTTTGAGACATAATTTTCTAATCGTTTGACTACAAACTTTGAAAAAACGCCTCTCAGAAATAAGAAAAATAAAAAAATTAATAGTGCAATAATTATCTCTGAAATATTAATTCCAGAAATTCCTTTATTCCACACGTCAAAAAATAAGTTTTTAAAATTTTGTAACACTACCATATTTTAAGCTTTCAATTTTTCTAATTCTTCACCTGGTTGGAAAACTTCCAATTTTTTCCATCCTAAGTTTTTAAATATACCTAAAACTTTTTCACTTATACATAATACTCTTGAATCTGTCATCAAACCATTGAGATTGTATTTTTTTACTATTTCAATAAAGCTTTCAGCACTTCTTTTAGAGTAGATAAAAGTTATGTCAGGAGGATGATTATTAATTATTTTGTTATTTTCTTCATTAAGATCGGTTATCTTTTCAGAAGTGTAGTTGACAATTTTATCAACCTGAAATCCCTCATTTTTAAGTTCGATATCTAAATCTGAAGAAATGTAATCTCCGCAAAAATAAGCTATGGATTTTTTTTTATCTATTTGATCTGAGTTGGAAATAATATTTTTTAGAGCGTTTACAGTTCCTCCTGCAGAAATTGTATTAGTATATCCTTTTTGTCTTACAATTTTTTCTGTAATGGAGCCAACACAAAAACATATCTTATTAGTGTCTTGATTGATCAAGTTAAGATTTCTAAAAGCATTTACACTTGTAAAAATAAATACATCATATTTTTTTGCATCAACTGTATCATTATTTGCTGCTGAAATCTTTAAAGTTGGAATATGAACTATTTTATGACCAAGAGAGAAAAGTTTTCCCATTAAATCCTCTGAGTCTATTAAAGGTCTAGTAATCAAAATATTCATTTTTTTTTAAATTCCGATCCTGCAAGTTTTAATAATTGTTCTCCTACTTTTTTTCCAATTTTTATTCCTTCATTTACTTCACCTTTCAACTCGTACTCATAACTTTTCAGTCCTGAATCTGAAAATAATTGGGCAACTAATTTAATATTATTATTTTCTATCACTGCCAAACCTCCAATTGCGGTCTCACAATCTCCTCCGACGGTTTGTAACATTGCACGTTCAGATTTTGCACATATTTCAGTTTCTTGATCATTGATGTTTTTTAAAAAATTTTTAATTGTAGTGTCACTCTTATTATATTGAACAGCAATTATACCTTGTCCAACAGCAGGCAAAACTTCTTTGGCTTTGAACGTAAAACTTATTTTATTATCCAAATTTAAACTTTTTATTCCCGCCGCAGCTAAAATTATTCCGTCAAATTTATCGTCTTCAAGTTTTTTAATTCTAGTATCAATATTTCCTCGTATATCTACTACAGAAATATTTTTATTAATTTTTTTGAGTTGAAGCTCTCTTCTTCTAGAACTTGAACCGATAACTATTTTTTCACTTAGATTTTCTAAACTTTTAATTTTATTGCTTATAATTACATCTCTAAAATCGTTTCTTTTAATATAAGCGCCAATTATTAGATTATTATTTTCTACCGACTCCATATCTTTTAGGGAGTGAACGGCTATATCGATTTCTTTTTTTAAAAGTTTTTCTTCAATTTCTTTACAAAATAGTTTTTTACCTCCTATTTCTGATAATTTTATATTTTGATTTATATCACCAGAGGTTTTTATAGCTTTGAAATGTATGTTTTCTCTAATTAAATCTTTATTTCTTTGAATTAAAAGCTCTTTAACCTTTTCAACATATGCAATTGATAATTTGCTTCCCCTAGCTCCGATTGTAATTTTAGTCATTAATTGATTATATATTTGAAAGATCTAAATTATACTATTTAATTAATTAAACACGTTATGGCAAAAAAATTAACTTTTCTTGGAATTGAAACTAGTTGTGATGAAACAGCCGCAGCCGTTATAAGAGAAAATGATGAAGGTACTGCGAATATCTTATCTAATGTAGTTTCAAGTCAAATCGAGGAACACAAGAAATTTGGTGGTGTCGTACCTGAATTAGCGGCTAGAGCTCATCTGGAAAATATTGAATACATTATTGATACAGCTTTTAGAGAAAGTAAAATTTCAATTGAAGAAGTGGATGGCGTTGCTGCGACTGCTGGACCTGGCTTGATAGTTTGTTTAACTGTTGGTCTAAATATTGGAAAATCAATCGCAGCATTTTCTAATAAACCTTTTATAGGAGTAAATCATTTAGAAGGGCATGCATTAAGCCCTGGTTTGCAAAAAAAAATGCAATTTCCTTATTTGTTATTGTTAATTTCAGGAGGTCATACTCAATTTTTAATTGTTAAAAATATAAATGAATATGAGCAATTAGGAACAACTATTGACGATGCCTTAGGTGAAGCTTTTGATAAAACGGCTAAAATGTTGGGTCTGGGTTATCCAGGCGGACCGAGTGTGGAAAAATTTGCAAAATTAGGAGACAAGAATTTTTTTAAACTTCCTGAACCAATAATAAATAAGGCAGGTTGCAATTTATCTTTTGCTGGACTCAAAACAGCAGTTCTTAGGGAGTCCAAAAAAATTCATGGGGTAGATAAGTTAAAATATAATTTAGCGGCTTCTTTTCAAAATACAATTAATAAAATTCTCTATAAAAAAACTAAAGTTGCCGTTGAAATGTTTAAAGAAAAAACAAAAAAAGAAAAATTTCAGTTAATAATAGCTGGTGGTGTTGCAGCTAATGAGACAATAAGAAAAAATTTATCAAATTTATCAAATGAAATGGGCTTTGAAACTATTTACCCAGATTTAAAATTTTGTGGCGATAATGCTGCTATGATTGCTTGGGCAGGTATACAAAGGTTCAAAAAAAATATGATTGATGATGTAAATATATCTGCAAGATCGAGATGGCCTCTTGATAAAAACGCTCCTTTCATGAAAGGACCTGGATTAAAATTATAATGCAATACTGGTTAATGAAATCTGAACCTGACGTTTGGTCAATTGAACAACAAAAAAAGGCTGGAAAAAAAGGGGCGACTTGGGATGGTGTTAGAAATTATCAAGCAGCAAATAATCTAAAAGCAATGAAGTCGGGTGATTTATGCTTCTTTTATCATTCAAATATTGGAAAAGAAATTGTGGGCATTGTAAAAGTAATTAAAGGGGCATTTATTGATAAAACTGATAAAAAAAAAAGATTTGTAGCCGTCCAGGTTAGGTTTCAAGAACGTCTAAAATACCCTGTATCACTTGAAAAAATTAAAAAAACAAAGACTATTTCCCACTTACCACTTATTAGACAGAGTAGATTATCAGTTATGCCAATTGATTTTAAAAGCTGGAAAATTATTTATAAGATGGGTAAAATAAATCCTAATTAGGAGAAATTGTGGCTAAAAGAAAAAAAAAGAAAAAAAAATCATCTAAGACAAAAAAGACTAGAAGAAAGAAGTCTAAAAAAATTATTAAATCAAAAAATAAGTCTAGAAAAGTAAAATCAAAAAGAAGAAAAAAATCAAAAGCAAAATCACGAAAGGCAAAACCTAGAAAATTAAATTTTAAAGCACCTAAATTATTAGAAGATGGTGAAGGTAGATCAATAGTAAAAGTTTCAGATAGTTGGGCAAACCATGCTTATGTAAATGAGTCTAAATATAAAAAGAAATATAAACTTTCAATTAAAGAGAATGATAAATTTTGGGCTAAAGAGGGAAAAAGAATTACTTGGATAAAAAAATATACAAAAATCAAGGACGTTAAGTACAGCAAAGATGAAGTAAAAATTAAATGGTTTTATGACGGCACATTAAACGCTTCAGCCAATTGTATTGATCGACACCTAAAAAAAAATCCAAGTAAAACTGCAATAATTTGGGTAGGTGATGACCCAGCTGATTCAAAAAAAATTTCTTATAAAGAGCTACATCATAATGTTTGTAAAGCAGCCAATGGCTTAAAAAGTTTAGGTGTTCAAAAAGGAGATAGAGTAACAATTTATCTAACGATGATACCCGAGCTAGCTTATATAATGCTTGCATGCGCAAGAATAGGTGCTGTGCACTCAATTATTTTTGGTGGTTTTTCCCCTGACTCAATTGCAACAAGAATAACAGATTGTGAATCGGAATACTTAATAACAGCGGACGAGGGAGTTAGAGGTGGAAAAATTATTCCTCTTAAAAAAATAGCAGATGAGGCTTTGGATCAGTGTCCTAATGTAAAAAAATGTGTTGTAGTTGAAAGAACAGATAATCAAGTTAATTGGAATGAAGAGAGAGATGTTTCATACAAAAAACTAATTTCTTCTGTTCCTGCTAAATGTGATCCTGAAGAAATGAGCGCTGAAGACCCATTATTTATTCTTTACACATCAGGATCTACAGGAAAACCAAAAGGAGTTTTACACACAACAGGCGGGTATATGGTTTATGCCTCAATGACACATCAGTATATCTTTGATTATAAACCTAATGATATTTATTGGTGTACTGCAGATATAGGTTGGGTGACTGGTCACAGTTATATTGTTTATGGTCCATTAGCAAACGGTGCAACTACTATAATGTTTGAAGGAGTTCCAAACTATCCTGATAATTCAAGATGGTGGCAAATCGTAGATAAATATAAAGTTAATATTTTTTATACTGCTCCTACTGCTATTCGTGCTTTGATGAGAGAAGGAGATGGACCGGTAAAAAAAACTAGTAGAAAATCTTTAAAATTATTGGGTACTGTAGGTGAACCCATAAACCCTGAAGCTTGGTTGTGGTATTACAAGACAGTGGGAGATTCTAGATGTCCAATAGTTGATACATGGTGGCAAACTGAAACAGGAGGAATATTAATAGCTCCTCAGCCAGGGGCTATAGATTTAAAACCAGGTTCAGCAACAAAGCCATTCTACGGTATTAAACCTGTTTTAGTAGATAAAGATGGAAAAATTATTAAAGGAGAAGGACAAGGGAGATTGTGTATGGCTAGTTCTTGGCCAGGTCAAATGAGAACTGTATATGGAGATCATCAAAGATTTATTGATACCTACTTTTCTCAATTTGATGGGAAATATTTTACTGGTGATGGTTGTAGAAGAGACAAAGATGGCTACTACTGGATTACAGGTAGAGTTGATGATGTAATTATAGTTTCTGGTCATAATCTTGGAACCGCTGAAATTGAAAGTGCGTTTGTGGCGCATCCTAAAGTCGCCGAAGCTGCTGTAGTTGGTTTTCCTCATAGCATTAAAGGCAATGGTTTATATTGCTATGTTACACTTAACGCTGATGAGAAACCTACAGGTGATCTAGAAAGAGATTTAAAACAGTGGGTGAGAAAACAAATTGGTCCTATTTGTTACCCCGACGTAATTCAATTTGCGCCAGGACTTCCTAAAACAAGATCTGGTAAGATCATGAGAAGAATCCTTAGAAAAATTGCAGCGAATGAACCTGATAATCTTGGAGACACTACAACTTTAGCTGACCCAAGTGTTGTAACCTCACTAGTTGAAAATAGACAAAATAGAGATTAGTTAAAACTTAAATTTTTTGTTAACTTTTTAAATTCATCTACTTTTAAATTCCATTTTAATCTCATTGAATTTAAAACTATTTCTTTATCTAAAGTTTTTAGTTCATCTGCAATAGGTGCCCAATTATAAAGCGCTACGCAACTTTCTTTAAATGGATTATCTAAATAATATTTATTAAAATCTATTTTTTCATGTCGATTTGAAAATTCTTTCTTGGCTTTATCAAAAACTTCATCGCTTAAACCATTAGCCTTTTCTTTTTCTATAATGTTTAAATAAATTTCTTTGCAATCATTCTCTTTAAGATTTTTTTCACTTATTAAGTAAGAAAAAGTATAAAAAGTGCAGTCCGCTAAAGCCACCATATAAATATTCCATTTAGCAATATTAATTGATTTTGAAAAAATCTCATCCTGAACCATTAATGTAAATTTATGCCCCATCCGCGTTTTTAAATATCCATAAAGCGTATTTTGTGTAACGTGCGCTGCCCTTTGTTGAATAAATTTTTGTAGATCACTTTTAGATTTTATGCTTTTAAAATAGCTTGTAACTTTCTCTACTGGGAATAAATATTCTGCCATTGTTTTGAGAGTAATTCGCAATTTATATAGATTCAATTTCACGTTGTATTTTAAAAACCCCTATTTTACTTAACTTATAGCATTTCAAATTGGTTTTAGGGTCCTTTTTTCTCTTTAAATTAAACTCATAATGAGTAAGGTTTCTGAAAACTAATAATACTTTTTACGTAAAAAGTTAAAAATAATAGGGGGAAATATGTCAAATAAAGACGCATATTGGAATAAGACAAAAAACCATATGATAGTAACATTGGTTCTTTGGGCTTTCTTCTCATTAGTGATCTTCATGTTTGGTTCTGAACTGAACACGATGTCTTTTCTTGGCTATCCACTAGCATATTACATGACTGCGCAAGGTTCACTTCTTGCCTTTGTGATAATTTTGTTTTGGACTGCAAATAAACAAGAAAAAATCGACGAAGAGCATGGCTTCTCGGAAAGAGAGGATGACTAATGTTTAAAGGAGATTTTATAAAAAACCTTCCGAAGATATACGGGACCTACACAGGCGGTTTCTTGGTATTCATCATTTTGATGGCTATTGCGGAACAAGCTGGTGTGTCAGCTAAAAACATCGGAGTGATGTTCGTGGCTTTCACGGTTTTGATTTATGCCTTAATCGGTTATTTATCACGAACCATACAAGTAGATGCCTACTATGTTGCAGGAAGACAAGTGCCTACCGTATTTAACGGAATGGCAACAGCAGCTGACTGGATGTCAGGTGCTTCATTCGTAGCCTTAGCAGGTGGAGTTTACTATGGTGGCTATACTTATATGGCCTTCTTAGTAGGTTGGACAGGTGGATATGTACTTGTAGCAACTTTAATGGCTCCGTACCTAAGAAAATTTGGATGTTACACAGTTCCTGATTTTATCGGAACACGATACGGTGGTAATCTCGTAAGAGCTTGCGCAGTATTCGTGCTTTTCATAGCATCATTTACTTACGTGACTGCACAAATTAACGCTACGGGTACAATTGCTTCTAGAGCTCTTGGAATTCCGTTTGAAGCAGGTGTATGGGTAGGATTAATAAGTATCCTTATCTGTTCAATGCTTGGTGGAATGAGAGCCGTAACTTGGACTCAGGTTGCTCAATACATTGTATTAATCATTGCTTACTTACTACCAGTATTCTGGATCAGTAATAAAGTAGGTGGAGGTGTTTTCCCCCACTTAATGTTAGGTGATGAAGTTGCAAGACTTGGTGAACTTGAACAACAATTTGGACTAGTTAAAAACAGCGCCGCAGATATGAAAGCAGCTGGGGTACCAGGAGGATTGAAATATATCTCTGGAACTCACTCTGGAGTACCTGAAGGTGGAATGGCTGTCTGGAAATACTTATCGTTAGCGATTTGTATGATGGTGGGAACTGCATCGTTACCTCATATCTTAATGAGATACTTTACAACTCCTTCTGTTAGAGCAGCAAGAAAATCAGTAGCTTGGTCGCTATTCTTTATTTTCTTACTTTACTCTTCAGCGCCTATGTTAGCGACATTGTCTAAGTTGGCATTAATGGATCCAAATCTACCGACTGGAATTATTGGAAAATCTATTTCTGAAGTTCAGTCTATAGAATGGGTACAGAGATGGTCTGAAGTTAAACAAGTATTTATCGCAGACTTTAATGGTGACGGTATACTTCAGTTGAACGAATGGTTCATGAGAGGTGACGTTGTAGTATTAGCTACTCCAGAAGTAGCGGGACTACCGTTCGTAATCTCCGGACTTGTGTTTGCTGGTGGTATGGCTGCTGCCATGTCAACTGCTGATGGTCTTGTGTTAGCGATATCAAATGCTTTATCTCATGATATTTACTACAAAATCATAGATCCAAAAGCTGATACAGCTAAAAGACTTTTAGTTGCTCGTGTACTTCTAGTAATAATCGGAGCTGCTGGTGCTTACATTGCCTCTTTCAGGCTAACAAGTATCTTAGGTTCGGTTGCTTGGGCATTCGACTTTGCAATGTCTGGCTTGTTCTTCCCACTTGTACTTGGTGTATGGTGGAAGAGAGCTACTAGAGCAGGTGCTATTGCTGGAATAGTTACTGGAATTCTTTCAGGATTATTTTACCTATTATGGGTATATCCTAAGTTTTCAGTACCAATTTTCGGTGGTGTTAATGAGCCATTCTTAGGTATCGACCACTTAAGATTTGGTTTAATTGGTGCACCTATCTGTTTAGTGGTAATGGTTGTAGTTAGTTTAATGACTAAAGAACCATCTCCATCAATACAGAAAATGGTAGATGACACTAGAATACCAACGGGTAAACCAATCCTTGGTAAACAGTAGTAGTAACTATTAATAATTAAAAATTAAAAGGGGCGATTTTTTCGCCCCTTTTTTTTTACCTAAATCATGATACTTTAGAAATATGATACCTACTTGGGCAATCGTTTTAGACTACATATTAGGGACAATTATGTGGACCTTAATTGGACGAGCATTTATGAATATTTTTCAGAGGGAAGACTCTACTTTTTTCTTCATGCGTGTTTTTGTTAAATACACAAATCCAATTATTAACTTATTTAAATTTATCACACCTAGTTTTTTATGGGGCCCTTTTATAGCTCTTTATGTTGCTTGGTTTTTCTACTTATTTAGATTTTATGCAATGCCATATATTTTAGGCTATGATGTATGGGGAATGCTGGCATTTCCACTTGAAAGTGATTTTTCTAGACAACTTTATCAGTTATTCAACTAAAACCTTAATTTTTTTGACAAAGTTTTAGTTTAAAATATAAACAAATTATGAGCAGTTTAATTAAAATTTCTCCTTCAATTTTGTCTGCCGATTTTAGTAAATTAGGCGATGAAGTTATTTCATTAGAAAAGGCAGGCGCAGATTATATACACATTGATGTAATGGATGGACATTTTGTTCCTAATCTTACTATAGGTCCAGAGGTAATAAAAAAACTAAGACCTCTTACAAAAAAAACATTTGATGTTCATTTAATGATTTCACCTGTTGATAGTTTTATAAAAAATTTTGCTGAAGCTGGTGCGGATATCATCACTTTTCACCCAGAGGCTACTTCGGATGTTTCAAAAACTATAAAATTGATAAAAGATCAAAATAAAAAAGTTGGTATTTCCTTAAAACCAAAATCAAAAGTTGATTTAATCAAAGATCATTTAGATCAAATTGACTTAGTTTTAATCATGAGCGTTGAACCTGGTTTTGGAGGTCAGAAATTTATGCCGGAAGTTTTAGAAAAAACAAAAACTGTAAGAGATTTAATTAATCAAAAAAATTTAAATGTAGATGTTGAAATAGATGGAGGAATTAATTTTGAAAATTGTTCCAAAGCAAAAGATGCAGGTGCTAATATCCTTGTGTCGGGGTCTACTGTCTTTAAAGAAAATAAGGGTGACCTAAAAAAAAATATAGAAATTCTCAGAAATAATTAGTAGATGTTTGCCTTGAAAAGTGTCTATTTTTACTTGATCGCGTATCAAATAACATTAATAAAATTTTTCAAAAAATTATATTTTTCATCTAAGAACTACAATAAATCATTAGAGTCTATAACGCCAAAACAAGTCTACTATAATCCAAATCCGTTTTTATTATCGATTATTGCACCATCAAATAATCAGACGTTTAAGATTAATGACATTGATCCAAATATGTTTTGGCTTGAGAATAAAAAAAAAGATACAGATCAAATGCATAATTTTTTCTGGCTTAATCTTTTAGATCGAAAAACTGACAATAAAAAAATTAAAAAAATAATTTTTATATGGATGATAAAAAATTCCAAATACAAACAAAAAATATGGGAGACCTCAACTTTAAGTGCAAGGATTATTAGTTGGATTTTAAATACAGATATTATCTTAAATAATAGTACCTTTGATTTTAGAAAAAATTTTTTAGATTGTATTATTAGTCAAACCAATCACCTAAAAAAAAATATTAAATTTGAAAAAAATATTTCAAAAAAAATAGAAATTTTGACTGCTATAATTCTTACTGGTCTTGTTTTTAAAGAATATGAGGAAAACTATAATCTTGGGATTAAAGAAATTGAAAATGTTGTAAAAAATTTCTTTGATACTAACGGCTTCCCTTTATCTAGAAATCCAAACGATTTAATTTTTTTTTCGAAATACTTTATATTTTGTAAAGAAATAATTAAAGATAGTCAAAAATATGTTCCAGAATTTTTAGATGATATAATTGAAAAAAATTTAAATTGTATTTACTTTATTAGAACTCCCGATGACTGTTTGCCTTTATTTAATGGAGCTAATTCGGTGAAATTATCTCAAATCGAAAAATATTTTGAAAATTTTAAGACTGATTATAAAAATAACAACTTAGGAGGCTTGTTTAAAATTAAGCATAAAAATCACTTTGTAATTATAGATATTGATAAACCTCCTCAAAAAAAATTCTCTAAATCTTATCAATCTGGGCCCTTATCTTTCGAATACTTTTTAGATGGTGTAAAAATTATAACTAATTCTGGATTTGGTAACCACATCTCACAAAAAGCAGAACTATTGAGCAGACTTACAGCATGCCAATCAACTTTGACTATTAATGAAACATCTATAACAAAATTTGAAAACAACAAAATGATCAACAAGGTTTTTGGTAATTCAATTCAAAATAGTTTTAAATCCTTTGAAATTTCCTCAAAAAATGAAAATGACATCATTGGATGTTCTGCTTCTAATAATGGCTATGAGAAAAAATTTGGATGCACACACAAGAGAGAGATATACATAGATAAGAAAAATAATTTTCTCAAAGGCTCAGATCATATTTTTAAAGCTAAGGATGGATATCCGATTAGGTATGCTTTTAGATTTCACATTAACCCAAAACTAAGTGTGGTCAAAACTATGAGCGGGAATAGTGCATTAATTCAAATTTCTAAAAACAAATCTCTACTTTTTACTATTTACAATGAAAGTCTGGATATAGAAAAAAGTATATTTTTAGGTGAAAAAAAAATAATAGATAGTAATTGTATTACAATCAGTGGTAATTTAGTAAATAAGAATAAAATCTTTAATTGGGAAATTAAAAAAAATATTTAATAATGAATCTAAAAGTAAAAAACGCTTTAATATCTGTTTCTAATAAAGAAAATTTAATTTCACTCCTTAAGGTATTAAAAAAATTTAATATAAACATAATAAGCTCAGGTGGAACTTATACTTCAATTAAAAAATTGGGATACGAATGTGTTGAGTTATCAAAATATACAGGTTTTAAAGAGATGTTGGATGGTAGAGTTAAAACTCTTCATCCTAAAATTCACGCAGGCATACTTCATGATCGACAGAATAAAAAACATAAAAGTGAAATGTCTAAACAAAATTTTCCCGCTATTGATCTCATTATTGTAAATTTTTATCCATTTCAGAAAATAGTTACAAATACAAAAAATCCTAAAAAAATAATAGAAAATATAGACATAGGTGGTCCCACGATGGTTAGGGCTGCTGCGAAGAACTTTAAAAATGTTACTATAGTAACTAATAAGGATGATTATGAAAAATTAATTAAAGAATTAAATGTGCATAAAGGAAAAACATCGTTAAAATTTCGAGAATTAATGTCTTCTAAAGCTTTTAGTCTTACAGCTTATTACGACGCTATGATTGCAACTTGGTTTAATAAGAAACTTAAAATTGAGTTTCCTGAAAGAAAAACGATTTTTGGAAGAAAATTACAAAAATTAAGGTACGGTGAAAATCCCCATCAACAAAGTTCTTTATATGTCAGTGATTATGATGATAGGCAACTTGGATTTACACAAGTTCATGGAAAAGAACTAAGTTATAATAATTACAATGATATGTTTGCATCTTTACAAATTTTAGACTCATTAAAAAAAAATTCTGGGACTGTAATAATAAAACATGCTAACCCATGCGGTGTCTCCGAAAATAAAGTTCCTCTAGTTTCATTTAGAAATGCATACGCTTCTGATCCAATAAGTGCTTTTGGGGGAGTTATTGCTTGTAATTATAAGATAAATGTAAATATAGCTAGTGAAATTAGTAAAAATTTTTTAGAAGTAATTCTTGCTAAAGGTTTTGATAAAAGTTCTTTAGATTTACTAAAAAGGAAAAAAAATTTAAGAATAATCGATATTTCAAATTTTAAATTAAAGACCCTTTCTTCGGTTAAATCATTTGGTGGATCTTTTTTACTACAAAGTAAAGATAATATTGTAATTGATAAAAAAAAATTAAAGTGTGTTACTAAATTAAAACCTAGTAAGAAAGAAATAGAGGAGATACAGTTCGCGTTCAACGTATGCAAGCACGTAAAATCAAATGCTATTGTACTATGTAATAATTATTCAACAATAGGTATAGGTGCTGGTCAGCCTAGCAGATTAGATAGTTGTAAAATAGCAGTTCAAAAAGCAAAGCAATTTCAATCGTCAAAAATTAAAAATTCTATAGCTGCGTCAGATGCCTTTTTTCCATTTGCAGACGGAGTAAATACTCTTATTAAAGCAGGTGTAAAAACTATAGTTCAGCCAGGTGGATCAATTAGAGATCAAGAAATCATAAATGCTGCGAATAAATCAAAGATTAAAATGCTTTTTACAAGCATTAGACATTTTAATCATTAATTAATTTTATCTATCTTTGCTGCTAGAATAAAATCGCTCTCTGCAAGTCCTTGAATAGCGTGTGTAAAAATTTTTACTTTACAATAGCCCCAACCAAACGAAATATCTGGATGATGGTTTTCTTCTTCTGCTAAATTTCCCACCTTATTTACAAAACTTTGACTTTCTTCAAAATTTTTAAATTTGAAATTTTTAATTAAATAAAAACTATTATCCTCATCACTTTTTACGTCCCAACCATCAACTTTTTTTAAATATTTATGTATTTCACTTTTATCAAATGGCGGTATATTGCCATCGCAAGCAATGCATTTTTTTTTTGATAAATCAGTCATTGTATTCCCTGAAAACTTAATTTGGAGCGGGCAAAGGGGTTCGAACCCTCGACCTTCTCGTTGGCAACGAGACGCTCTACCACTGAGCTATGCCCGCAATTACTGAAGTATAGTACACACTCTTATCAATGGTCAACCTTTATAAAATGCCGCTACCTACAAGTTAAATTTTTTTATATAATAATCTTATGAAAAAGTTTCCTGATATAATTCCGGTTTTCCCATTAAGCGGTGTCATATATTTTCCAAAAACAAACCTTCCACTTAACATTTTTGAGCAAAGATATTTGGACCTAGTGAATGATGCTTTTAATAAAGATAAATTAATGGGAATGGTCCAAGCCAAAAAAGAAGGCGATTCTGTTTATGATATTGGTTGTTTGGGAAAAATTAGCAATTACCAAAAAAGTAAAGATGGTAGAATTTTGATTAATCTTACAGGTATCTCAAGATTTAAGATACTAAAAGAAATATCTAGTAAAAAGCTTTACCGTGAATTTCAAGTTGATTATAAAAATTTTGGCAATGATGCGGAAAATATCCATAACGAAATAGATGCAGACAGTTTAATGGAGAAAGCTAAAACTTTTTTTAAAAGAAATGGATTATTGCTTAATTGGAGAGAATTTGAAAAACTAGACTCTGCTCAAAAAATAAACACACTCGCGATGATTGCTCCAATCACCAATGAGGAAAAACAAAAACTTCTTGAGGCAATCTCTATTGAAAATAAAATTGATACACTTGAAAGTATAATCAGTTTTTATCTATACGAGACAGGTTTAAACAATCAAACTATACAATAAAATTAATTTGCTGATTTGTTCATTGAGTCAAAAAAATCTGCATTATTTTTTGTATTTTTTAATTTAGCGATTAAAAACTCAATTCCATCCATTGTTCCCATTGGGCTGATAATTCTTCTTAGAACATTCATTTTTGAAAGATCATCTTTTTCAAATAAAAGTTCCTCTCTTCTAGTGCCTGATCTTGTGATATCAAGCGCTGGGTAAATTCTCTTATCTGCAACTTTTCTGTCTAAAATTAATTCTGAATTTC
Organism: Candidatus Pelagibacter sp.; assembly: GCA_028097945.1. The sequence continues at coordinate 18,926 of JAOHFJ010000001.1, read as the reverse complement.
CAGTTCCTTTGAATTCTTCAAAAATCACCTCATCCATTCTACTTCCTGTATCTATAAGAGCTGTAGAAATAATCGTGAGTGAACCCCCTTCTTCAACATTACGAGCTGCACCAAAAAATCTTTTGGGTCTTTGAAGAGCATTTGCGTCAACTCCTCCAGTCAAAACTTTTCCAGAACTCGGTATCACAGCATTGTAAGCTCTTCCTAGCCTTGTGATAGAGTCTAATAATATTACAACATCCTTTTTATGCTCAACTAATCTTTTAGCTTTTTCAATAACCATTTCTGCTACAGCGACATGTCTTGAAGCCGGTTCATCAAATGTTGAAGCTACCACTTCTCCTTTTACTGATCTCTGCATATCTGTTACCTCTTCTGGCCGTTCATCAATTAGAAGAACCATTAAATAGCATTCCGGATGGTTTGCAGTAATAGATTGAGCAATGTTTTGTAGAATAATTGTCTTACCTGCTCTTGGAGGGGATACGATCAAAGATCTTTGTCCTTTTCCTATTGGACTTACCAAATCTATAAGTCTAGCAGTGTTATCAGGTTTTTTTTCAACCTTAGTTGTTTCTACTTCTAATTTAATTCTTTCGTTAGGATAAAGGGGCGTAAGATTGTCAAAGGCAATCTTGTTTTTACCTTTCTCGGGTTCATCAAAATTTATTTTATTTACTTTTAATAGTGCAAAATATCTTTCTGCATCTTTAGGACCCCTAATCTCTCCCTCAACAGAGTCACCCGTTCTTAAACCAAACCTTCTAATCTGACTTGGACTTACATAAATGTCATCTGGGCCCGGTAAATAATTAGACTCAATAGCCCGTAGGAAACCAAAACCATCTTGTAAAACTTCTAACACGCCTGTAGCTGTAATTTGTTCATTTTTCTCAGCTAATTTTTTTAATATTGCAAAAAGTATTTCCTGCTTTCTTAAAGTGCTTGGATTTTCAATACCAAGCTTTTCTGCTTCATTAATAAGCTCTGCTGGGTTCTTCTGCTTTAATTCTTGTAAATTCATGAAATTGTATAGATTAATAGGAAAGTATTAAAAATATATGACTTTTTTGAAAAAATTCAAGACTTATTATAAAGGCTTAAAAACCACAACAAATACAACAACAATTAGTATAATTGTAGGAATTTCATTTATTATTCTAAAAAATTTCGAAGTTTTGGTGCTAATGCCTATCGAAAGTTCATTAAGATATTTTCCAAGCAGGAAATGGTAATAGGTTAAAATTATAACAGATACAATTTTAATTTGCATCCACACTTCTAAGAAAACATTAAACCCAAGACTGTGTATTAGCAATAAACCAAGCAACCAAGAAAGCAACATAGCAGGCATCATAATATAATTATAAAGTTTTCTTTCCATAATTTTGAAAATACTTTTTTGAGAATCATGGGTTGCTTCGGTGTGATAAACGAATATACGTGGTAGGTATAATAATCCAGCCATCCAAGATATTACTGCTACTAGATGCAATGCTTTAAATAAAAGATATAAATTCATTTTTGAATATACTTCTTGACTAAAGTTTCGAACAAATCAATATGATCTGGATTATCATTAAGACAAGGCACTAAGGCAAAATTCTCTCCTCCATTTTTCATGAAAATTTCTCTACCTTGAATATCTATTTCTTCCAAAGTCTCTACACAATCTGAAGCAAATCCCGGACAAATAATTAATAAATTTTTTATACCTTTTTTTGGTAGATCCTCCAGAGTTTTATCGGTGTAAGGTGTTAGCCATTCTTGAGGTCCAAACCTAGATTGAAAAGTTGTTTGTATGTCTATCTGATTAAAATTTTCTTTCATTAATCTTGTGGTTTTGTGACAATAGCAATGATATGGGTCACCCTTATCAAAATATTTTTTCGGTATACCATGATATGAAGAAATTATTAAATCGGGCTTCCAGTCAATATCAAGCAACTTACTTTTAATACTCTTTGTTAATGCTTCAATGTATATTGTTTCACTTTCATAGTGTGGTATGATTTGTAAACTAGGTTGCCACCTCATTTTCATTAGAGATCTATAAACTTCATCACACACTGTTGCAGTAGTAGCGGCTGCATATTGTGGGTATAAAGGTAAAATAATTATTTTTTCACAACCTAGATTTTTGAGACTATCTAATTTTAATTTAATGCTTGGATTTCCATATCTCATTGCAAAATCAACAATTATGTTTGTCCCTCCAATTCTATTATTGAGCTTTTCGGCTTGATTTCTTGTGAAATATAAAAGCGGAGACTCGTTTTTATCTTTTCTCCAAATTTTTTTGTAAGCATGAGCTGTCTTGGAAGGTCTAAAAGTAAGTATAAATAAATTTAAAATTATTTGCCAAATTATTGGGTTAACCTCAATAACTCGTTTATCAGATAAAAATTCTTTCAAATATTTTCTAATATCCCACCAGCTTGTAGAGTCTGGTGTACCCAAATTAATTAATAAAATACCAGTTTTGCCAAAATTTATATTTGGGTGATCGTCTTTCATTTAATACTCTCTATAGAAGTTCACTAATTTACTTACCTTATCTGGGTCTGTTTCAGGAAGCAAACCATGACCTAAATTAAAGATATAAGGCAAGTCTTTAAATGTGTCCAAATATTTTTTTGCAGAATTTAAAATTTCCTTTTCATTAGATAATAATATCTTTGGGTCTAAACCTCCTTGCAAAACTACATTAGATAAATTTTGTTTAGCCCAATAAGGATCTATATCATAATCTAAGCTGATTCCGTTTGGTTTTACTATATTGTTAAATTCTTTGTAATTTTTGTTAATGCCTCGTGGAAAGCATATGACAGGAATTTTCTTTTCTTTACAGAAATCCACAATTTTTAAATTTGGAATATAACAATAATTTGGTAGATCATCTGGTAATATTAAGCCTGCCCAGGAGTCAAAAATCTGTATTACATCGGCTCCAGCATTTACTTGGTTTTCTATATGAGTGCAAAGATAATCATGCAGTTTATCAAGAATTAGATTTACTTCGAATTCTTTTTTTTTAATTTTTTTATAATCGACCTCTTTTTTACTTACCTTTACTCCTAACATATAAATTAAAAGAGTCCATGGCGCTCCTATAAATCCTATTAAAGTTTTTTTTTTATCTAATGTCTCTCTTGTTTTTTCTATTGCTTTATAAACTGGGAGTAATTTTTGAGTAAAAGAAATTTTATCGTTATTAATGAATCTTTTAAAATTAAATTCTTCTAGTAATGGTCCTTGATTTTTTACAAATTCTACTTTTTGATTTAATGCATAAGGAACCATTAATATATCAGAAAAAATAATAGCTGAATCTAAATTGAATCTTTTTATTGGTTGTAAAGTTATCTCAGAACTTAATTCACTATTTAAACAAAGATTTATAAAATTTTGATTGTGATATCTAATTTCTCTAAATTCAGGTAAATACCTACCTGCTTGTCTCATAAACCAAACTGATTTGCAAATTTTCTTATCTTTTAATATTTCTTTAAGATTACTCATTAAATAATTTAAGTTTATAAGTGTAGTTATTGTTATTGGCTCTGTTAATTAGTTATATAACGATTTTTACAACTTTTATACATGGTCAATCGAATAAGTTTAATTAATTTTGCTTTATTTTTAGATTTTATTCATTTTATAAACATTAAAAAAACATTATTATTAACAATAATTAACTTGTTTAAATAATGTTAATTAATGTTGATTATTTTTCTTTAATACTAAGAAATATGTACAAGATTAGTTTGTTATAAATTTATTAACAAAGATATGAACGAAAAATACAATGTATATCTTGTGTCTGACTCAACGGGTGAAACCCTTGATAGAATATTTTTATCATTAAAATCACAGTTTGCTAATTTTGAATACGAAAAAAAAGAATTTGCTTTTATTAGAACAGAACAACAGATTGATAGAATCATTAAGGAATGTAGCTATATTGATAATTCAATTATACTTTATACAATTGTAGAGACAAAACTAGCCAAATATCTAGCTAGCCAAAGTGAGAAAAATTCAGTGCCGTGTTTTGGCGTACTTGGAAATTTAATTCTTAGCTTTTCAAAACTTCTTAATCAAAAAGCCATTCATAAACCAAGTGCTCAACATGTTTTAGACGAAGATTATTATAAAAGAATAGAAGCTATTCAATTTACAATGACACACGACGATGGGAAAAAAGTGGACGATATAAATGATGCAGATGTTGTTTTATTGGGAGTAAGCAGAACTAGTAAAACTCCTACTTCTATTTATTTAGCTAATAGAGGTTATAAAACAGTTAATATACCGTTAGTCTTAGATCAAAAGATACCAAAGGATTTAAAAACAAATAAAACATCTTGCATAATAGGATTAATAGCTGATCCAGAAAGATTATCAGATATAAGACGCAACAGAGTAGCTATCATGAAAGATCAAAATCTTAAAGAATATACTGATCTGAACTCTATTAAAAAAGAAGTAGAAGATTCAAAAAATTTATTTAAAAAAAATAATTGGCCAATCATCGATGTTACAAGAAGATCTGTAGAAGAAACTGCTGCCTCCATACTAAAAATTATTGAGATTAAAAAAAACAAATGAAAATAATATTAGCTTCCAAAAGTGGAGTGAGAAAAGAAATCTTAGACAAACATAATATTGAAAATGAAGTCATAGTTTCTAATGTTGATGAAGACGAAATAAAAGATTCATTATTAGGTGAAGGGGCTGATCCACTTTCTATATCGAAAAATCTTGCTGAAATAAAATCCATTAAAGTAAGTAATAAAAATCCAGACCGTTACGTTTTAGGTGCTGATAGTGTTATTTCGCTTAACAAAAAGATAATTAATAAACCAAGTTCTCGAGAAGAAGCATTTAATATTTTAAAAAAACTTAATAACTCTAAACATTATTTGATTAGCTCAGTATGTATATCAAAAAACGGGGCAATGATATGGAACCATACGGACTCTTCTGAGCTTAAAATGAAGAATCTAAGTGATGATGAACTATCATTATATTTAAATAAAATAGACACAAAAACCTTACTCGCCTATGGAGTTTATCAAATAGAGGCTGATGGATTAGAATTATTCGAATATATAAAGGGCGATAAAGACTCAATTATGGGTCTACCTATCAAGGAAATCATTAATTATATTAAACAATTAAAAAAATGAAAAAAAAATTTGGAATAATTGGTAATCCTATTGAACATTCTTTATCACCAGTATTACATAAATATTGGTTTAAGAAATATAATATTGATGCTGATTATGAAATTATAGAGGTCGTAGATAATGAGTTGCCAGAAATAATTAAAAAGATTAAAAATAATAACTATTCTGGTTTTAACGTTACGCTGCCCTTTAAACAGAAAATTATAAATTATATTGATAAAGTAGTTAATGATGCAGAACTTACCGGATCGGTAAATACAGTCCTTTTAGAAGATAATGAAACTGTGGTTGGAGAAAACACTGATGTGTATGGATTACAAGCTGCTTACCTTAAAGAAATTGAGAACAGTTCCAATAAAAATGCATTAGTTATTGGTGCCGGCGGTGTTTCGCCTTCAGTAATTTTATCAATTAAAAAATCGGGTATTAAAAATATTTTTATTGCAAATAGAACTAATGAAAAATGTATCTTCTTAAAAAAAAAGTTTAACTTTTTAAATATAATTTCGTGGTTAGATCTTGAAACTGAAATTAAGAATTTTGATATAATTATTAATGCAACAAGTTTAGGGCTCAAAAATGGTGAGGATTTTAATTTCAATTTTACCAATACTAAAAATGAACTTATTTATATTGATACAATCTACAATCCTTTGGAAACAAAGACTTTCAAATATTTGAGAGAAGAAGGAAGAAGAGTATTTAATGGTCTGGATATGTTTATTTATCAGGGTCAAAAGTCCTTTTATCTATGGAATAAAATTAATCCAGAAATTGATGATCAATTAGTAGAATTATTAAAATCAAAACTATAATGATAAAAATAGGCATAACAGGATCTCTAGCATCAGGAAAATCAACTGCTAGTAAAATTCTATCTTATAAACGTGGCCCACTTTTTAGTGCTGATAAAGAAGTTAAAGAGATATATAAAGACCCTCAATTTAGATCCTTAATAAGTAAAAATTTTAAAATAATTAATAATACCCAGTTAAAAAAAAAATCCTAACAAAAAAAGAAAACATTAAAAAACTAGAGAGGTTAATTCATCCTTTGGTAAGAAAAAGAATGAAAGCATTTACTTTTAGAAACAAAAATAAAAAACTTCTTTTTTATGAGATACCTCTTTTGATCGAGAGCAAATTAATGAAATATTTTAATGTAATAATTTTTATCAAAGCTAATAAAAAAACAAGACTTAAGAGGTTTAAGATGAAGCAAGGGAACGAAAGTTTGTTTACTATGCTCAATAATAAGCAAATGGTAGATAAGAAAAAAACTAATTTCTGTGATCATATAGTTGTTAATGAAAAAAATTTAAATATATTAAAAAAAAATTTATACTCTATAATTAAAAATTATGTATGAAGTTTTTCTTGACACTGAAACAACTGGTTTATCTTTTAAAGAAGGTCACAAAATTGTTGAAATTGCTTGTATTGAAACTAAAGATTTAATTGCTACAGGAAAAATTTTTCACAAAGTAGTAAACCCCAAAAGAAGCATGCCAGAAGAAGCTTTTAAAGTGCACGGTTTTTCTGGTGAGTATCTTAAAGATAAAGAAACTTTTGATCAGATAGCAGATGAATTTTTGAACTTTATTAAAGATAAAAAAATCATAATTCACAATGCGCCTTTTGATTTAGGATTCTTAGACGGAGAATTAGACGCATTAAAAAAAGAAAAAATTAATAAAAATTCTGTAATAGACTCATTGGATGTCGCAAGAAATAGATTTCCAGGAACTTCAAATTCTTTAGATGCACTATGTAAAAGGTTTAATATAGATTTATCTCGTAGGACTAAACATAACGCATTATTAGATTGTGAATTATTAAGAGAAGTTTATATAAATTTATTAGATGCAAAAGAGCCTAAGTTTAATCTTTCGAATAATGTATCTGAACAAAGTATCAATAAGTCCCAAGATTATAGTAAAATTATTATAAAAATTTCAGAGTCAGAAATAAAAAAACATAAAGAATTTTTGAAGACTGATTTAAAAAAAAATTTCTATTGAACTTTTCTTGTTTGGTATAATTTTTCAAAATCAACCTTTTTGCTAATTTTTACATCTTTAAAACCTGAATTTTCAAATAAAAAAACAAATATCCCTCTTAATTCTGGGTAAATTTCAGTTGGAACATCAATCAAAATAATTTTTTCTATTTCTTCTTTTGCTAATTTATCATTGTTTAATTCCACAATTGCTGAAAAAATAATTTTCGTTTCAATTTTTTCAAAATCACTTCTATCAGACGAAAGGTTTAAGCTAGTTAAAACTTCAATTATGTTTTGTTTCACTTGTGTACTTTTTATATCAACATTTATTTTGTAATTTGTGATGTCTTTTGCAAGAAGAAAAAAAGTCTTTGGATTAGGAATATTAAAGTCTAAGTCTTTTATATATTTTCCAATTATTTTATAGCTCATCTTTTTTTTGATCTACTATCTCACCGTCAATAGTTTTATTCTGATCTTCTCCTTTTGCTTTATGCTCATTTTTTAAAGTAAGTTTTAATAAGATTTTTCTTGTAAAAGGAATTAATAATAAAAAACCGATAGTATCTGTAAAAAAACCAGGTAAAATTAATAATAATGCAGCTACCGCAATTGATGCTCCAGATATCATTTCATTAATTGGAAATTTATTACGATACATATTCATCATACCTGACCTCAATGTTTGAATTCCTTGCTGTTTTGCAAAATAAATTCCGATTATTGCGGTCAGAAAAATAAGAACAACCGTGTTTAAGGCGCCTATTTGCCCTCCTACTTTAATAAGTAGGAATATTTCTATAGCGGGCATCCCAATAAATATAATAAAAAATGGGTTCATTTGTCTGATACAAAAATATATGATTAATGTATAATTATCAAATAATGAGTAATAGTTTTGGATATATAGACATAATTTTACTGGGTATGATCGCAGGATTCATTATCTTACGGTTGAGAAGTATACTGGGCAGAAAAACAGGTCATGAGTCCAAAGTATACCCGTCCTTTGCTGAAAAAGAATTTAGTATTCCGAAAAATGAAGCAAAAATTGTTAACGAAAATTTAGATATTTTAGAAGGAAAAGATAAAAAAGATTTTCTTAGAGGCGCAGAAATAGCTTACGAGAGCATATTAACATCATTTGCTGATGGAGATTTAATAAAATTAAAAAGCTTATTATCATCCAATATGTTTTCAAATTTTTCAGACGCTATTAAATCCAGAAACAAAGAAGGCATAAAATCTGAATTCACATTTATAGGGGTAAAAGTATCTTCTTTGGAAAAATATGAGAAAATTAGAGATAATTTATTTGCTACGGTTAAATTTGTTGCAGAAGTTATCTCTGTTAAGAAGGACAAGGAAAATAAAATAATTGAGGGTAATCCCGATAAAATAAAGTTTGTAACTGATAGCTGGAAATTTACTAGAAATATAAAGCAAAAAGATCCCAATTGGTATTTGTCTGAAATTATCAGCAAGTGATAAAAAAAAAAGAGACAAGTCTAGAAGATAAAAAAACCTGGGAAGAATACGTTAAAAACCCTACCGATATTTACGATAAAGATAAGAAAGGTATTCCTGATAATATTGAAAGAAAAGAGCGTTATAAATTCGATTTACACGGTTTTACTTTAGACGAAGCAAATATAAAAGTACGAGAAATTATAGAACATTGTATTAAAAATAAATTCAAAGAACTATTGCTAATAACCGGGAAGGGGATGCACTCGTCTAATGATGCAGATGCATATATATCAAAAGATTTGGGTAAATTAAAATATTCTGTTCCTGAATTTATAAGAACAAATTCAGAATTAAATAAATTTATTATTTCAATTAATGATGCCGAGAAGAGAGATGGTGGAGGTGGAGCAATTATAGTTAAGTTAAAAAATTTATAAAATAAATTTTGATAAATCAGTATCCTTCACTAAATTTCCTAAATTTTCTTGCACGTACTTTTGGTCTACAGTAATCGTTTCCCCAGCTCTGTCAGTAGCATTGAAACTTATTTCATCTAAAACTTTTTCAATTATGGTATGGAGTCTTCTTGCGCCAATATTCTCAACAGATGAGTTAACCTCTGCCGAAATTTTAGCAAGCATATCAATTCCATCATCTGTAAATTCAAGATTTACATTTTCAGTTTTTAGCAATTCTGTATATTGTTTAATTAAGCTGTTATCGGGTTCTTTAAGAATTCTTTTGAAATCTTCTTCTCTAAGAGCATCCAACTCAACTCTTATGGGAAGCCTGCCTTGTAATTCAGGTAATAAATCAGAGGGTTTAGCTAATTGAAATGCTCCCGAAGCTATAAATAAGATGTGATCAGTTTTAATCGGACCGTGCTTAGTGCTGACAGTCGTACCCTCTATAAGAGGTAAAAGATCTCTTTGCACACCTTCTCTGGACACATCTCCCCCAACCCTATCACTTCTCGCAGAAACTTTATCGATTTCATCTAAAAAAACTATACCATTTTCCTCTGTGGTTTTTTTTGCTTCTTTAATAATTTTATCCTCTTCAATCATTTTGTCTGACTCCTGAGCAACTAAAATGTTGTGTGATTCTTTAACGGTCATTTTTTTCTTTTTACCCTTTTTACCGCCCATGGATTTTCCAAGAATATCGCCTAGATTGACCATTCCGACATTTCCACCAGGCATTCCAGGTATTTCGAAACTTTGAAGGGGATTAGAAGTATTTTGAACTTCTATTTCAATTTCATTGTTATCTAAGTCTCCAGTTCTTAATCTTTTTCTAAAACTTTCTCTTGTTGCAACACTAGCTTTATTACCGACAAGTGTATCAAGCACTTTTTCCTCAGCTTTCAACTCTGCTTTAGCTTTGACTTCTCTTCTTCTCTTTTCTCTTTCCATTGCTATAGCAATTTCAATTAAATCTCTGATGATTTGTTCTACATCTCTTCCTACGTAGCCTACTTCTGTAAATCTTGTGGCTTCAACTTTTATAAATGGAGCCTCTGCCAACTTAGATAGTCTTCTAGATATTTCTGTTTTACCTACGCCTGTGGGACCTATCATTAAAATATTTTTGGGAAGAACTTCATCTCTCATCTCATCGGATAAAGCTTGTCTTCTCCATCTATTTCTTAATGCAACAGCTACAGCTTTTTTTGCGTCTTTTTGACCAATTACGTATCTGTCCAATTCGGAGACAATTTCTCTTGGCGATAAAGCACTTACTTTTGAAGTTTCTTTATCTTTATTCTTCACTACCTTTAAATTTGTAACTTTATTAGTTGGCGCCATGTTAAACTTTTTCTACTGTAACGTTGTTATTTGTAAATACACATATGTCAGATGCTACTTTAATAGATTTTCTAGCTATATCTTCAGCACTCATATCTGTTTCAGCTAGTACTTTTGCTGCTGCGAGAGCATAGTTTCCACCTGATCCAATTCCAATTATACCATCTTCTGGTTCTAAAACATCTCCTGTTCCAGAAATTATAAAACTGTGTTTTTTATCTGCCACAGCCATTAAAGCTTCCAATCTTCTTAAAAACTTATCACTTCTCCAATCTTTTGCTAATTCTACTGCAGCTCTTTGTAAATTACCTGCATGTTTTTCAAGTTTAGCCTCCAGCCTCTCAAATAACGTAAGGGCATCGGCTGTTGATCCAGCAAATCCTGCAATCACTCCTCTGCTTTCAATTTTTCTTACTTTCTTTGCTTTACTTTTTAAAACAGTATTACCCAAACTAACTTGCCCGTCTCCAGCAACTACAGTTTCTCCGTTTTTTCTTAGTAAGACAATTGTTGTTCCATGCCACTTTTCAGCTGTATTCATAATGTTATATGTGGAGATTAATTTGGGATCTTCAATAGTAAATCTGATTTATTGATAAAATGACCGATTATATATATATCAAATATAAATCAGAGATAATTTATGGCAAGAAAAGCAAAAATTAGTAGAAAAACAAAAGAAACCAGTATTTCCGTTTCTGTTAACTTAGACGGTAAAGGTAAATATAAAATTAAAACTGGAATAGGTTTTCTAGACCACATGTTGGAACAGCTGTCAAAGCACTCGTTAATAGATTTAGAAGTAAGTGCAAAAGGTGATACTCACATTGATTTACATCATACTACTGAAGACACAGGTATAGCTATTGGTGAAGCAATTAAAAAAGCTGCCGGTAATCGAAAAGGTATAAGAAGATATGCCTCAACTATGATACCAATGGATGAAACATTAAGCAGAGTATCTATTGATGTATCAAACCGACCTTATTTAATTTGGAAAGTAAATTTAAAAGTTGAAAAATTAGGTGAGATGGATACAGAACTTTTTAAAGAATGGTTCCAGGCTTTCTCTCAGTCAGCCGGCGTCACTTTACACGTGGAAAATATATATGGTGAAAATAGTCACCACAAAATTGAGTCTTGTTACAAAGGTTTAGCTAGATCGTTAAAAGATGCTCTAGAAGTTGATAAAAGAATTAAAAACTCAATACCTTCGACCAAAGGCTCTATTTAAATTTGATGAACGTCACAATTGTTGACTACCAATCGGGCAATATAAGCTCAGTCATTAACTCTTTTACAGAGGCCGCTAAAGGTAAAGTTAATCTAGAAGTAACTTCAGATATAAAGAAAATTAAATCTAGTGATAAGATCGTATTACCCGGTCAAGGATCATTTAAAAGCTGTGTAGATTCTTTAAATAGTATTAATGGTTTGGTTGAAACGCTTAATGAATTTGCGATAACAAATAAAAAACCTTTATTAGGCATTTGTGTAGGTTTACAAATGTTTGCTGACATTGGTTATGAAGAAGCAGAAACAAAAGGATTAGGTTGGATTTCAGGTAAAGTTTCTAAAATTGATAACCAAGAAGGAAAATATAAACTTCCTCACATTGGCTGGAACGAAATTGAAATACAAAAAGAAAGCAAAATATTTAAAGACATCAAAAATAAATCTCATATGTATTTCGTGCACAGCTATGAATTCATCCCTGAAGATAAATCAGTCATTTCAGCAACAACAGAGTATTCATCAAAGATTGTTTGTTCAGTCGAAAGAGACAATATATTTGGAACACAATTTCACCCTGAGAAGAGCGATAAAATTGGATTAAAAATGATAGATAACTTTATAAAAATATGAGTGGTTTTTCTAAACTTGTAACAAACGCATTAAATATTATTGAAAATAAGGAACTTTCTAAAGAGGAATTGATTAACTTTTTCAATAATATTAATGAAAACTCTGACATTGATGACGTGGAACGTGAAGCTTTAGTAAGCGCAGTTGAAAAAAAAATGAGAATTAAATTTCCTAATGCTACCAAAAAAGTTTTGGGCTCAAAAAGTAAAAAAGCACAAGATTTACTTACAGAAATATTTAATGAATTAAAAAACAATTATGATTGGTCAAAAAACAAGGTTGGAAGTCGTGTCAAAGTCGGAGGAAGCATGATAAGTGGTAAAGAGTACGTGTGTTGGTATTTATCTTATAAAAATGAGCACAACTATAACTCTGGTTTTCATTTTAGACAAAAAGATTTAGAAAGCGCACCATATTTAGAGGTGGATTTAAGAAAAGTGGGAAAAGATTTTGATAACACAAGAGAAGTTAAAATTTTTCCAATAGAACTGAGAGATGATGCTGTTACATTATTTAAAAAATACTTAGATAAGGTTATAAATGAAAATATTTCCAGCAATTGATATAAAAGATAAAAAATGTGTGAGATTGATCAAGGGAGACTTTGAAAATAAAACTGAGTATGAAACTTCACCTATTGATCAAGCTGGCAAATATAAGGATCACGGTTTTAAAAATTTGCACATTGTTGATTTAGATGGCGCCATAACTGGTAAGACAGTAAACTTAAATGTTATTCAAGAAATAGTAAGCAAATATGATTTAAAGATTGAAATAGGTGGCGGTGTTAGATCCCTCAATAGCATCAAGCAATATATCGATGCGGGTGTTGATAAAGTAATTTTAGGAAGCGGTGCGATTAAAAATAAAGAATTTTTAAAAGAGGCCTGTAAAAAATTTATAGGTCAAATTGCTCTAGGATTAGACGCAAAGAATGGAAATCTTTCTGTGTCAGGTTGGAGAGAAAATCTAAATGTTAAAACCATAGATTTTCTTAAAGAAGTCAATAGCTATGGAGTGAGCCGAATTATTTACACAGACATTAACAGAGATGGAATGAAAACTAGCCCTAACTTAGACGAGACAGTAAAAATTGCAGAGCTTTCTAATTGTCCTGTTGTGATTTCAGGGGGGGTTTCTTCAATAAACGATATTAAGAAAGCCAAAGAATTAAATAATAAAAAAATTGAAGGTATTATTGTTGGTAAAGCTATTTATGATGGTGATATAAAACTAGATGAGTTAGCTAAGGAGATCAGTGCTTAAAAATAGAATTATACCTTGTCTTGATGTTAAGAATGGAAGAGTAGTTAAAGGCATCAACTTTGTTGAATTAAAAGATGCTGGAGATCCAGTCGAACAAGCTAAGATCTACAGCGATGGTGGAGCTGATGAGATTTGTTTTTTAGATATTACTGCATCAAACGAAAATAGAGATACAATTATTGATATCGTAAGAAAAACTGCAAAAGAATGTTTTGTTCCTTTAACCGTTGGAGGTGGAGTCAGAACTATTCAAAATATCACCGATTTATTATTAGCAGGAGCAGATAAGGTTTCTATAAATACAGCAGCAGTTAAAGACGTTAGTTTTGTGAATGAGGCTTCCAAAAAATTTGGTTCTCAATGTATTGTTGTGGCTATCGATGCTAAAAAAGTTTCAGATAATAAATGGGAAGTCTTTACACATGGTGGAAGAAACAAAACAGGTATTGATGTTGTAGAATTTGCTAAACAAGTTGAAACAAATGGAGCTGGTGAAATTTTATTAACTTCTATGGATAGAGACGGAACAAAGTCTGGTTATGATGTTGAATTATTAAAAGTAATTACAGATAGCACGAATATTCCTGTTATTGCCTCTGGTGGTGTAGGCACTTTAGATCATCTCCACGATGGCATAGTTAAAGGTGGAGCGAGCGCTGTTCTTGCTGCTTCTATTTTCCACTATGGTGAATATAAAATTAAAGAAGCTAAAGAATATTTGAATTCTAAAAATGTATCGGTAAGATTATAAGATGTTTGAAAACCTAGAACAGTTAATGAAAACTATTAGAGAAAGAAAAAATTCTTCTCCTGATAAATCTTATACAAGTAAACTTCTTAACGATAAAAGTTTAAGCGTTGCAAAAGTTAAAGAAGAAATAGGAGAATTAATAGAGGCTGTAGAAAAAAATTCTAACAAAATACACGAGGCAGCAGATGTAATTTATCATTTGATGGTTTATCTCGAGGCTAATAATATTAAGATAGAAGATGTAATGAGTGAACTTAAAAAAAGACAAAAATGAGCTACGACAAAAATAATATATTCGCAAAAATTTTAAGGGGAGAAATTCCTTGTAAAAAAGTTTATGAAAATGATCATGTTTTAGCCTTTCATGATGTTAATCCTCAAAAGAAAGTGCACGTATTGGTAATACCAAAAGGTGAATATGTTGATCTAGATGATTTCAATAATAAAGCCTCTGATAAAGAGATTGTTGAATTAAATAAAGCGGTTACACACGTAGCAAACTTAATGGGTTCAAAAGATAAAGGTTATAGAGCTCTTACAAATATTGGCAACGACGGAGGACAAGAAGTTCCTCACCTTCATTTTCATGTTTTTGCAGGCGAAAAGATTGGAAAGATGGTGAACTAATGGTTTCAAGAATAAAAAGATATTTTTTAGAGATAAAAGATTTTTCTAATACTATCGATCTTAATCTTCCTGAAAATTATAAAATTATTTTGGATGACAAAAATGATTTTCAACTAAATAAATTTTTTTACAAACAAATAGGTCTAGATCATTATTGGAGAGATAGACTTCTTTGGTCTGATAAAGAATGGATAAAGTACGTAACAAATAAAAATTTAGAAACACATGTTTTAAAAAAAGGCGAAGATCTTGTTGGTTATTATGAGCAAGAATATCATCCAAGTTCTAACGAAGTAGAATTAATAAATATGGGAGTATTAAAAGAATTTAGAGGCCTAAAACTAGGAGCAACTCTTGTTAATCACGCCATCGCCAGTGCATCGAGAAAGAATCCAGTAAGAATGTGGGTCCACACTTGTAGTTTAGACCACAAACATGCTCTGCAAAATTACAAGTCAAAAGGTTTTGAAATATTTAAAGAAGAAGAAATCGATTTCGTAGCTTAATTCATCTCAGGAATTTTAAAAGTTCCTTTTTTAAAGACATCATTTTTAGCAACTATGTTCAAAGAGAAATTTATATTGTTGTTATACTGATCAATTATTTGCCAACCTTTTAAATCTAATGTTCTTTTGTCAAAGAAAACTGTTATCTGATTATCATCTAAATAAACTAACTTTATAAGTTGATCAGATAATTCTACCTCTCCAGATTTTACAATTTCTAAAAGTTTATCTTTATATAAAATATTTAGGAATGGAGATTTTGAAATGGGATAATAATATGTCTTATTATATCTTTTCTGAGTTATAGCTAACTTTTTTTTATTTATTATTAATTCTTTTTTCTTATCATCAAAATAATTACACTTTAATTTTCCAGGAAATTCTAAAAGGCAACTCCCCTTCTCAGTTTTGTCATTCACCACTTGATCAAAGGTAAATTCTAAGGAATTTAAATTATTTAATTGAGTGACTATTTGATCTTTTTCATCAGCAGAAAGATTAGCTGATAATAAAATAAATATTGTGAAAATTTTATAGAACTTCACGTTTACCAACATGATTTGCTTTACTGACAATACCTTTTTCTTCCATCATATCAATAATTCTAGCTGCTCTATTGTAGCCAATTTGTAATTTTCTTTGTAAGAAACTCGTCGAAGCCTTTCCTTCTGATTTAATTATATCAACTGCTTGTGAATATAGTTCGTCTTCATCGCTATCTCCTTCTGCTGTCGAAGAGGTTTCACTACTTGTATGTGCAGTAATTTCATCCATATAATCTGGCTCACCTTGAGCTCTAATCGAGTTAACAATTTTCTCTATCTCATCCTCTGAAACAAAAGGACCGTGAATTCTAACAATTCTATTTGCTGACGACATGAATAACATATCACCTTTACCTAAAAGCTGTTCTGCGCCCTGCTCTCCTAATATTGTTCTGCTATCTATTTTAGAACTCACTTGAAAAGAAACTCTTGTTGGAAAGTTTGCTTTAATTGTACCAGTGATAACATCCACACTTGGTCTTTGCGTTGCCATGATAATATGAATTCCTGCAGCTCTTGCCATTTGCGATAATTTTTGAATATAGTTTTCTATTTCTTTGCCAGCAACAAGCATTAAATCTGACATCTCATCAACTACTACTACAATGTAAGGCATTTTTAATTTATGTTTGGCATTGTAACCATCGATGTTTCTCACCCCAACTTTGCTCATAAGCTTGTATCTGCTATTCATTTCTTTCACCGTCCAAGCCAAAGCAGATGTTGCTTTTTTTGCATCGGTGATTACTGGAGTTAATAAATGAGGAATACCTTCGTAAGTTGATAGTTCTAACATTTTAGGATCAATTAAAATAAATTTACAAAGATCAGGATTTAATTTGTAAAGTAATGAAACAATAATCGTATTAATACAAACCGACTTACCTGAACCTGTAGTCCCAGCAATTAATAAATGAGGCATTGAAGTAAGGTCCCCAACTATTGGCATACCAGAGATGCTTTTTCCAAGTGCTATAGGTAATTTAACATCTTTTTTTTGAAACTTTTCGTAAGAGATAATTTCTCGAAGTGATACGCTTTCTCTTGTGTCGTTTGGTATTTCGATGCCTACTGTATTTTTACCAGGTATTACCGAAACCCTTGCAGATGTTGAACTAGTGTTACGTGCCAAATCCTCGGATAAGTTTATTATCTTGGAAACTTTTACACCCGGCGCTGGTTCAAATTCATACAAACTAACAACAGGACCATTATTGATAGCTTTAATTTTTCCATCAATACCAAAATCTAAAAGAATTTTCTCCATAAATTCACCATCAGGCCGATTTTTATTTAATTCTGATGCACTAAGTTTCGTAGAGCTTTTGTCTAAATATTCTATTGCTGGAAGTTTATATTTTGATCTTAAACTAGTTGTTTGTTTTTCTGATTTAGTCAAGTCACCAAAAGAAAATGATTGTTGCGGTCTTTCAATGATTTCACTTTTCTCCTCTATAGAATCTGCTTCTAAATTCACATCAGGAATAGTACTTTCCTTTCTTCTAAACAAGGAAGCGATTATAGAAAAAGTCCCACCAATAATTTTCTTTACATTTAAATCAGCAGAAAAAATAAAAAAAATTAGAGTTAGTAATAACAAACCGTAAGCAGAATATGTATTATCAATATATGGAAACCATGTGCTTAAAAACTCATAACCAATCTTTCCAACAAATCCCGAGTTACCATTGTCGATAAGCCAGAATGAATTGTTAAAGGTAATATAAATAAAAATGGTACCTAAGATCAAATATGAAACTACTAGAAATAATTTTAGAACTATTCTCTTAATTTCTTTTTGAATTATTAAATTAATTCCCCAAAATAAAAAATTAGCCAAAATTAAAAATGAAACGAGACCAAAACTCTGTAGGAGAAAATCAGCAATACTACTGCCATAGATTCCAAAGAAATTTTTAACCTCAAATTCCCTATCACCATGGACAAATGAAGGATCTTCTGGTGAATATGTTGTAAAAGCTATTGCTAGACCGATACTCGTAGAAATTAAGATTAATCCTATAAATTCAAAGGTTCGTTTTTTTAAAAAATTTGTTAAACTATTTAAAAAGTTTGTATTCATATCGAATCGTTTTACGTACTTTTTACCATTTTTATGAAAGTGAGAAAAATTTTAATATGAAAAAACAGAGAATTTGCGTAGTTGGAGACGGTCTTTCAGGTTTAATGACTGCTTTAGCATTAAACAAATTAGAAGGCTTAGAAGTCCACTTATTATCTAGAAAAAACAAGCATTCTAAAGATAGGCGAACAACAGCTATATCTGCCTCTAACTATGAGTTTCTTAATAAAGTCATAGACAACCTCGACAAAAAATTATTTTGGCCTTCCAAAAAGATCGATCTTTTTTACGAGACAAAAGATCGGAACATGAAATTCTTAAACTTTAATGAAGATAGTAAAAATCTTATGTATGTTTTTGAGAATGACAAAATCAAAGACATTTTAATTAAAGAAATTAAAAAGAAAAAAATCAAGATCTTTCAAAAAAATATTAACGAACTTAAAGATTTAGATAGTTATGATATTAAAATATTATGCTTAGGTAGATCCTCTAAAATTTATCAAAGTATAGTTGATAAAAGATCGTTAAATAAAGATTACAAAGAAATCGCTATCACTGGTTACGTTAAACACAACTTGAAGAATTTGAATACTGCTCAATATTTTTTAAAAGATGGACCACTAGCAATACTTCCTTTTTCAAAAAATAATTTTTCATTTGTGTGGAGCGTAGATAAAGAGTTTCCAAAAAAAGACATTAATTCAGTTGTTAAATCTAAAATTTGCAAAGTTTTAAAAATAAATAAAATACAGATTTCAAATCAGCAATTTTACCCTTTGATGCTCAATTTAAAACGAACATATTATAA